>JAHFIJ010000004.1 GCA_023246445.1 Candidatus Woesearchaeota archaeon | reverse complement strand
TGAAATTTGTGTTGAAACTAAGCTATCTATATCCCCTTTTACATTTGGAAAGGAATTTTTTAAGGCATACTGAAGTAGCTGCCACTTATAATTAAATTCTATTTCCCTCTTTTTTCTCCAAAAAAACATGTAATTTAGAGAGTGTTGGTATATTTAAAGATTTTTATATAGAATTTGAGGGTTAATTAACGGTTAAGTGATAGTTAAGTATGTGTTTTTTGGCTATAAATGACTTTTATTGAACTTATAGACGATGGTTAATTAACCGTTAATTAACGGTTAAGTTAATTAAGTTAACGTTAAGTTAACTATTTATCACGCACTTTTTTATGTTTTTAGAAAAAATTGTGTTAAAGACTAAAGATCAAATAGAGTTTTTTGATCTTTGTTAGAGTTTCTTATAACGAGTAATTTTTGTAAAAGGTTAAGCTCTTTAAATTCTTTGTTTAGAGAGAGAAAAACTTTCCTATTAAAATATCTTTCTTTAGTTACTGGAGCGTTTTTATTTAAGAGAGACATGATTATTACACGAATTGTATTTTCAGAAAGTTTAAGCTTTTGAGCTAAGTGAGAGTAAGAAACATCTAACCCTTCTGACTCAATATCATAAATAGCTAAAAGAGTAGATATCTCCCTGTCCGTTAATGAAGTGAGGGTTTTAGTAAGCTCTTCTTTTAACCCCGAAAGTAAAGAAGTGAGGGTTTTATTTGTATTTGTGGTAGTTTTTGGTGAGTAAATTTGTGGTTTTTTATCTAAATTTAGAGAAGTGAGAGTTTGCTCCTGGGATTCCTGAGTTTCTAGAGAAAAGTCCACTATTGGCTCGTCTATTTTATTAGAAGAAGGGGTTTGTTCAGATATAAAAGAAGAATCTTTGGAATTTTTGAGTAAATTCTCAGAAGTGAGAGTTTCTTTTATGGATTGCTCATCTGTGAAATCTTCTTCATTTAAGGAAGTGAGGGATTCATAGGACTTTTCTGGAAGTGTAGAAAGATTTAGTTGGTTTTCTTTTTCTGAGAGAGAGACTTTTTCTTTTATGCGCTCTGAAAAATTGTCAGAAAATTTATGTTTTAAGAAAAAATTGTTTGTAGTTTCTGTTGGTTGTTGTTTATCATTGTTTATCATTGTTGGGCATTGTTTATTGTTGTTGGTTGTTGTTTGTTGTTGTTTATCGTTGTTTAGAACCCCTTTATTTCCAGTGGAAAATTTAAATAAGTTGAAATATTCTTTATTTTCTGTAAAAAAGGCTTTAAGTTCATTTAAACTGGTTTTTATTAAGTTTAAATCTTCTGATTTATCTTTTAACTCAGATTTTAGCTTATTTATACCTTTTTCTATAGTTATGTTATGCTCTTTTGCCTTTTTAAAAGATATTTTGACGTTTTCTTTGAAAACTGAGTCTATTTCAACCATTTTAACCTCTCGTTCAAGAGGGTGTTTTTAGTTTAAAATGATTGTTGTTCGTTTATCATTGTTTATCATTGTTTATGATTGTTTAGTATTGTTGTTTGTTGTTTAGAAGTTTTTAAAGAAAGAAGAATGGGGTTAACAAAAAATAAAAGAAATGGCAATGGATTTAGCCAATGTATCCGCTAACGTCTGTTTTTGGCTTTAGAGAAGGCAATTGAATTTGCGGCGGTAGGCCTACTTCTTCTGTCATTTTTAAAGCCATAATTGTAGCTTTGGAAAATATAAAATTCAGGACTTTAATAGTCATATCTGAGGGTAATTTCTTGTCTTTTTTCCAGCCATTTAAGATTTCTTTAGCTTCTTTTTCGTTTACAAGATAAGAAACGTGACCAAGAATATTTAAAAAACCTATTTTTGGCTCGTATGTAGTGGAAAATTCAAATCTAATTAATATTACTTCGGATTTATTCTCTTTTGATAAAGAGATTGTATCTTTTTCTACATTTTTTAACTTAATATCATTCTTAATACTAATCTGTCCTTTAAGAGGCTCTAATCTTTCAACATTAATTTTATCAAAGTAAAATCCTACTATTGCCATTTTGACACCTCACGAGTTTGTTTCTTTAGTGTTGTAATCAACTGTTTTTAAATGTTTGTTTTAGAAAATTAATGTGTTTTACAGCTGATAAACTGTTTTTAGAAGCTTTATTCGGTATAAGGAATTACATTTCTTTAACTATATCTATACCTAAAAGAGACAGGCTTGAGTTCAAAACTATATTATACGCTTTCACTATAGAAGCCCTTGCTAATTTTAGATCTTTATTTTCTGCATTAATAACCTGACAATTTTCATAGAATAAATTAAAAGCCGACGCTAATTTAAAAAGGTAATCCACTAAAATATGTGGTGATAAAGATTTTGAAGATTTTTCTATTATTCCTAGAAATTCCGCTAAACTTTTTATTAATGAAATTTCTTGTTGTGTGATTAACAGATTAAAATTTATTTTATTTAGTGAGGGGGTTAATTTTTCTAATATTTTATTTGCTCTTACTAAGGAATATAATAAATATGGTCCTGTTTCACCTTCAAAAGATATTGATTCTTTGGGATTGAACACTATGTCTATGTGGGCTGTAAACTTTAATAAATAGCATTTTAGAGAGGCTAATGCGATTTTCTCTGCTATTGCTCCCACATTTTTGGTTGCTTTTTGTCTTAAAATTATCTCTTTCTTTGCCATTTCTGATAGTTCATCAATTAAATCATCTGCGTCTATAACTGTGCCTTCTCTCGATTTCATTCTTCCTTCCGGCAAAAGAACCATACCATAACTTAAATGAAAACAGGAGCCAGCAAAGGGAAATTTTAAAGTTTCTATGAGTTTAAACAATACCTTAAAATGATAATTTTGTTCTGAGGCTGAGATTATGATTGATTTATTAAATTTGAAGTCTTCATATTTCAGTTTGGCAAGGTATAAATCCTGAGTAATATAGATTGAGGTTCCGTCCCCCCTTAGCAAAACCTTTTTTCCAAGGCCTATTAAGTCTATTATAATTGCCCCTTTTTCATCTTTTTGAAATAGACCTTTTTTGAACCCTTCTAAGATTAAGACTTTACCTTTCTTGTAGATCTTACTTTCATAGTAAGTTTTATCAAATTTAGAACCGAATCTTTTATAGGTTTCATTAAAGCCTTGTAAAGTCCAAGAGTTCATTTTTTTCCATAGGTTTAGTGTCTCTTTATCACCTTTTTCCCATTTTCTTAACATTTCCTGAGCTTCTAATTCTAAATCCGGTGATTCTTTTTTAGAGAACATTACATAAAAATCACCTACAAAATGATCTGGTTTTTTGTCTGGTAATCTGTTTGAACCCCATTTTTTATAAGCGATCATTGATTTGCAGATGTGAACACCTCTATCGTTGTTTAAATTAACTCTAAAAACAGTATTACCTTGAGATTCTAAAAGTCTTGAGA
This sequence comes from Candidatus Woesearchaeota archaeon, assembly GCA_023246445.1. GTDB lineage: Archaea > Nanobdellota > Nanobdellia > SCGC-AAA011-G17 > JACQNH01 > JACQNH01. Next base: position 50,584 of record JAHFIJ010000004.1, on the reverse strand, counting down.
CTGATTCTCCTAAGGACATATTTCTTAGATGACCTAAATGCAGGGGTTTATTTGTATTTGGTGAGGGGAATTCAATTACTATCTTTTCTTTATTCTTTGGTTTAAAGCCGTATCTTCCCTTTTCCCTCAAGATTTTAGTTAATGTTGAAGATATGAATTTTTCATTATTAAAGTAGAAATTTAAGTAAGAGCCTATTACTTTTGTTTCTTTTATAGAATCTTTATTAATCTTTAGTTTGGATTTTAATTCCAAAGCTATTACTTTAGGGTCTTTTTTTAGGGTATTTGAGAGTTTAAAACATGGTAAAGAAATGTCTCCTAGTTTTGGATCTGGTGGTGTTTCTAGTAGATCCTTGATTTCTTGTTCTTTTAGATTTAATTCTTTTGATAGTAATTTGACTATTTCTTCTTTGAACTCCATTCTTTAAGATAAAATTAAGTAATATTTAAATATTTGTGATTAAGAGATTAAAAAATGTCAAAAATAAGTGAGAATAAGAAAGAGTTATTACAAAGAGAGATTTTAGGTATTTTATACCAGAATTACCCAAAAATGTATTTTACTAATGAATTGGGGGAGATAATGATAAGAGATGATGAATTTGTTTTGGATTTGTTAAAAGATTTAGGGAAGAAGAGTTTAGTTAAATGTTTAGAAAATGGCAGAAGCGGGAAGATTAAAAGAAGGTGGGGGATGAGTAAAGAGATACATCAAAAATATAAAAAGATGGGATATTAATTTTGTTGATTAAAATAGTCATTAGGGCTGAGTAGTTCACACCTTTTTTGTGAATTTTCTGTATAGGTCTTCTTTTCCCTTCCACTCTAAAGCTAATTTAAGAACTTCTTCTATTGTTGAAACCTGATGGATACTAATTAATTTTAATTGCTCTTTTGATAACATAACATCCTGGAAATTTGTTTTTGGGATTATTACATTTTTAATTCCTGTTTCTATTGCAGCTTCTATTTTTTGAGTTACCCCCCCAACAGCTAAAACATCACCACGAACTGATAAAGAGCCCGTCATTGCAAAATCCTGCCTTACTGGGACTTTTGTTAATGCTGATATTATAGACGTAGCTACAGCTATTGAGGCTGAGTCTCCTTCAACACCTGAGGATTGAGTGTATAAAAACTGTGTAAAAATATCATATTTTTCTTTTACATCTTCACCAAAATGCTTTAAGATTATTGCTGAAACATTTTTAATAGCTTCTTTTGCAATTTTACCCAATTGACCTGTTGCTACGATTTCTGATTTTTTTCCACCCGGTGTTACTTCTGATTCTATAGGCAGAACAATTCCTGAGAAATGATTTTCTGAACCTAAAACTGCCAAACCATTTACTCTACCTATAAGCTTGCCTTCTATTTTAATAACTTCATATTTCTTTTTGTTTTCTATATATTTATCTGCTATTTGCTGCTCTAAGGTTCTAGCTAAAAATTTTGCTTTATTTACATGTGTGGGGAGAACATATTTAAAACTCTGTTCAGAAGCTAAGTCGCCTGCTGCTCTTACTAATCCACCTAACTCTCTTAACCTTAATGTTAGTTTTCCAGCTATGCCTGCTCTTTTTCTTGCTTCGTTTATTATAACTTCAACAGCTTCTTTTGTAAAATGTGGAATTTTTTTATCTTTGTTTACTTCTTGTGCTACAAATTGAGCGATTTTAAATCTATTTTCAGGAGTATCTGGCATTGTATCGTTAACATAAACTTCATAACCATAACCCCTTATTCTAGATCTTAAAGCTGGATGCATTTTTTCAATAGTATGATAGTTGCCTGCAGCTACCAATATAAAGTCACAGGGGAGAGGCTCTGAGCGGACCATACTCCCTGAAGATCTTTCTGATTGCCCTGTAATTGGATATTTCTTTTCCTGCATTGCAGTTAACAATTCTTGTTGTGAATGTGGGTCTAGTGTTCCTACCTCATCTATATACAAAACACCACCGTTTGATCTATGAATACAACCAGGTATTAACCTTTCATGTGCTGGAGTTCCTAAACCCCCAGACTGGAGAGGATCGTGCAAAACATCACCAAGTAAAGCACCTGCATGCGCACCGCTGGCGTCTATATAAGGCGCATTATTATTTTCTTTGTTGTCAAGCAATAATTTAGGAATAACAATTGAATTCATTTTCATTCTTTTTCCCAGATTCAAAAATAAAATTAAGCCAATAATGAAGATTATAGAAGTTATCATTGATGATGCATAGATTATATCTGAAATATTACCTGATTTCCATAGCCAATAAGGGATTATAGAAGTAATAATGGCAATAATAATTATGATTGTTGATTGATTCTTGAATGAGGTTGTTGCTTGAATCCTTGCTTTTGCAATAATATCCCTACCTTTACCTTTCTGAACAAATTTAATTAATGGAACATTTTCATCCTGTAGATTTGGATAAGACAGAACATCTATTAACTTTTCTTTCCCTAATAATTTAGCTAGGGCTTGACCTAAAAGGGATTTTCCTGTTCCTGGAGAACCTATTAATAAGACGTTTCTTCTTTGTGTAGATGCTTTTTTAATTATGTTAACTGCTTCGTCCTGACCTATAATTTGATCTACCAGACTTTCAGGAACTTTGATTTCTACTGTTGTTTTAAAATTAACATTATATTTTTGCATTTTTAAATATATATAATAGAAAGGTTTAATAAAATTATCTATTTAAATTCATTTTTAATTAGATTATATCTTCTTCAGATACAACTACAAAATCACCTACTGCTAAGACTGCTGAAAATGGTATCATAAAATTACCTTTTGAGTCTTTTTCCAAATCTAAAGAAGTGGTGTAGGTAGTGGGGTTTTTAAGAATTATATGCATTAATTCCCCTGTTCTTGTTTCAAAGGTTAAATTCAAGACTTCACCAAACTTTTTACCTGATTTTGTTACTACTATTTTACCAAATAATTGTTTAGAATATTTTCTTTCTTCTTCTACCATTTTTAATTCTTGTTTGTTGTTAATAAGGATATTTATAAAGTTTGTCATTCGAAAGTTATGTAGAAATAGTAATAAAAATTGAATAAAAATAAAGGTTTATTTCTTATATAAATATTACCCACACCCCTTAATTTCCTCTGGAGGTTTAGTTTATTAAGTTATAAAGATGTTTTATTGGTTATTTGTGTTGTTTTTGTTTGATTTAATAATAATAAATTAATATATTTTTTAATTTTTATAGTTAATATTCTATTGTAAAATATACATATATAGGTTTTAAAGATAGAATAAAGAATTATTATTTATTTAATTGTTAATTATTTATTTATATTAATTTCTATTCTATATTATTTATATTTGATTTTATATATTATAAATTTTATATTATTTTTTTGTTTTTAGACAGGAAATTATCATATTATAAAATAAATTTTTTTATTTATTAAAGTTCTATAGGAAATAGAGGTGTTGGAGTATAAATCTTTAAATATAAGTTGAATATTTATAATTAAATGGATGATAAAAATTATGAGAATAAATTAGAAAGTTTTTTTGAAGGATATTTAAAAAAAGAACCATTATTTATTAATAAAAAAATATTACAATCTAATTATACACCTGAAATAATATTACATAGAGAAGAACAAATAAATCAAATAGCTGAAGTATTAGCCCCTTCTTTAAGAATGGAGAAACCATCTAATTTATTTTTATTTGGAAAAACAGGAACTGGGAAAAGTTTAGTTGCAATTTATACTATAAATAAAATATCAATAATAGCCAAGAAAAATAATTTACCGATAAAAGTTTTTTATTTGAATTGTAAATTAAAAAGAGTTGCAGATACAGAATATAGATTAATATCTCAATTATGTAGGGAATTAGGTGTAGAGGTGCCTGCTACAGGGTTACCAACAGATGAAGTTTATAAAATATTTATCAGAGAAATAGAGCAAACTAAAACTTTGTTACTTATTGTTTTAGATGAAATTGATCAATTAGTTCGTAAGACAGGGGATGAAATATTATATAATTTAACAAGATTAAATTCTGAATTGAAAGAAAGTCAAATAGCTTTTATAGGTATAAGTAATGATTTAGTGTTTACAGATAGTTTGGATCCAAGAGTTAAAAGTAGTTTAAGTGAGGAGGAATTTGTTTTTCCACCTTATGATGCAATCCAATTACAGGAAATTTTAAGAGAAAGAGCTAAAATGGCTTTTAGAGAGAAGGTGGTAGATGAAGGTGTTATAGAGAAATGTGCTGCTTATGCTGCCAGAGAACATGGGGATGCTAGAAGGGCTTTGGAATTATTGAGAGTTGCCGGTGAGATAGCAGAAAGAAAGAATGAGACAAAAATAGCAACTAAACATATAGACATGGCTGAAGCTAAGATTGAGAAGGATAAGATATTAGATATAATAACAACACAACCAAAACAATTTAAGATAACTTTATATTCAATTTTAGAATCAGAGGGGAAAACAGGACGAGTAAGAACCGGGGAAATTTATGAAAAGTATAAAGAGAATTGTAAAAGCTGTTTTGTGAAGCCATTAACACAAAGAAGAGTAAGCGATATTATTGCTGAACTGGATATGTTGGGTATAATTAATGCTAAGGTTATAAGCAAAGGAAGAGGGGGGAGAACAAGAGAGATATGTTTAGCTGTGCCTGCTATAAATATACCCAAGATTTTTAATTGTTTGAAAGAGGGTTTAAACTTATAATTTCTTCATAAAAAATTAAGAGAATAGTAAAATGGACATAAGAGAGATTTTGAAAAAAGGGTATTTAATAAGCCCTGGATTGATGAATAAGACTAATTTAGTAGAAACTATTTTTGAGAAAATACCAAAGGGTGTGACTATAATAGATGAGGAATTAATAAACAAACTATTGAATTCTAATATACTCTCAACAACCAGAGCTGATGATTTAACAGATGCCGAGTTTCCTGTGGGTATTATAAAAAGTTATTCAGGACATATGAAAAAAAGAGATGTTGATGATTTTACAGCTTACTTTAAAAATAGATATAATTCTTTAAGTGAAATATTGAAAGGCAGAAGTGAATTACAGAATAATATAAGTATAAGGAGATTTATTGGGAGACAAGATAGTGAAGTTAGTTTTATTGGTATTGTAGTTGATAAAAGGCTTAGTAAAAATGGGAATATTTTGATAACTTTAGAAGATACAACAGGACAAGTTATTGTAATTGTTGGGAAGAACAAACAAGAGTTATTTAAGAGGGCACAGGATGTAGTGTTTGATGAGGTAATTGGTGTGAAAGGAGTAAATAGTGGGAATTTTGTATTTTGTAATGACCTATTTTTTCCTGATATCCCTATAAGCAACGAGTTTAAAAAATGTGGGGATGATATTTATGCAGCTTTTATTTCTGATTTACATGTGGGAAGTAAAATGTTTTTACCTGGGCCTTTTAAGAATTTTATAAACTGGATTAATGGCAATTTAGGGAATAGAGAAAGTGTTGAAATGGCTTCAAAGATAAAATATTTATTTGTTGTAGGTGATTTAATAGATGGCGTAGGGATATATCCTGAACAAGATCACGAGCTTGAAATTATGGATGTTGAGAAACAATACGAGGAGTGTGCAAGATATTTAGGAGAAATAAGAAAAGATATTACTATGGTAGTTTGCGGTGGGAATCACGATGCTTTGAGATTAAGTGAACCACAGCCATTATTAGATAAGGATTATGCCAAGAGTTTATATGAGATTAAAAATATTCAGATGGTAACTAATCCTTCTTTTATTAATATACATAAAAAAAATAAATTTTCAGGCTTTAATGTTTTAATGTATCACGGTTATAGTTATGATTATTATATCTCTAATGTAGAAACTATAAGACTAAATGGTGGGTATGACCGGGCAGATTTAGTAATGAAATTTTTATTACAGAAGAGACATTTGGCTCCGAGTCATTCAAGCACGTTGTATATACCAGATATCAAGGAAGATCCATTAATTATAAAGGATATACCTGATTTTTTTGTTTCTGGCCACTTACATAAGATGAGTGTAGGGAATTATAGGAATATTACAACTTTATGCAGTAGCTGCTGGCAAGGCAAAACTATATTCCAGGAGAGAGTAGGGCATCATCCTGAGCCTGGCAGAGTTCCTTTAATTAATTTAGGAACAAGAGAGATAAAAGTTATGAAATTTTGTGATTGAACTATCAGGAAAATGATTGTTTGTTGAATATAAATTTTCCAGTAACTATGTCTTTATAAGTTTAAAACCATTATTTCTATTATGGCGCAGATGAGTTTAGAAATGGAGAAATATTTTGAAAGTTTAGATTTAGAATTAAAAAAATCTTTTTTAGTTGCTAATAAGGCCAGAAGTAAGGGATATGATACTATTAAGCGAGTAGATATTGTATCGGCTAAAAACATGGCTGAAAGAATAGTGGGGTTGATATCTGTTTTGAAGCCAGAAATCAAAGAAACTAAAATTATTGACAGGATTTATGAGCTGGAAAAACAATATGGAAGCCAGGACTGGAGAGTTGCGTTAATAATCTCTGTTGAAATTGCAGAAGAGAAGTTTTGCAAGTTTAATACAAAATTAGAGGCTATGGAGATAGGTATAAGGGTTGGAATAGCCTATATTACTAATGGTGTTGTTGCAAGCCCTTTAGAAGGGTTTACAAAATTAGAGCTGAAAAAGAGAAATGACGGGAAAGAGTATTTTTGTGTTTATTATTCTGGACCCATAAGAAGTGCAGGCGGAACTGCTGCTTCTGTTAGCTTAATTATAGCAGATTATATAAGAAAGAAAATGGGCTATGAAGCGTATGATATAAGAGAAGAGGAATTAAAAAGAGGATTTACAGAAATTTTAGATTATCATGAGAGAGTAACTAACTTACAATATTTTCCAAGTGAGGAAGAATATTTATTCATGCTTAAAAATTTACCAATACAAGTAGACGGAGATCCAAGTGAAAAATTTGAGGTAAGTAATTATAAGGATTTAGGAAGAATTAAAACCAATAACTTAAGAAACGGCCCTTGTTTAGTTGTTTGCGAGGGAATATGCCAAAAAGCATCTAAGGTTTGGAAAAAGATATCTCAATGGGGTAAGGATTTAGGGCTTGAGCATTGGGGTTTTCTGAGTGAGTTTATTGATATACAAAAGAGAATAAGGGCTAAGGATAAGGCTGTTGGGGGTGATTTAATTAAACCAGATTATAATTATATTAAAGATTTAGTTGCCGGAAGACCTGTTTTAGGATATCCTTCAAGATCTGGTAGCTTTAGATTGAGATACGGGAGATGCAGAAATTCAGGTTTTAGCAGCACAGCAATACACCCAGTTACCACAATATTATTGAAGAATTTTATTGGGATTGGCTGCCAGTTGAAAATGGAGAGACCTGGAAAGGCTACTTCAATTGTAACTTGTGATAAAATTGATGGGCCTATTGTAAAATTAAAAAATGGAAATGTCTTATATGTTAATAATCTAGAATCAGCCAAGAAAATTGTTAATGAGGTGGAAGAGATTTTGTATTTAGGGGATATATTAATTAATTATGGTGATTTTTTAAACAGAGCGCATATTTTGGTGCCCTGCGGATATAATGAGGAGTGGTATAGCTTAGAGGTAGAAAAGTCAATTAAAAATAATAATTTTAAAATTGAGGATTTTGGTTTGGATGAAGGATTTTTTAGATCTGCTACTGATTATTTAATAAATTTTGATCAGGCTTTAGAGATAAGCAAGAGATTAAATGTGCCATTACATCCTAAATTTACTTATTATTGGAATACAATTACAAAAGAAATGTTTTCCTTGTTGATTGATTGGTTAATTACGGCCAGTATTGAGAAAAATAAAATAATTTTTCCTTTATATTCAGAAGTTAAAAGCAAAAGGGTTTTGGAATTATTAGGGGTGCAACATATACAAGTTGGAAATGAATATGTTGTTATTGAAGGAGATTCTGCCAAGGCTTTTGCAATTAGCTTGGGATTTTATAGCCAGGAATTAGATGAGGACACACTAAGAGAGGTTTGCGCTAAAAAAGACAAAATAATTGAGATCGTAAATTCTGTTTCTGAGATTGAAATAAGGGATAAATGCGGGACTTTCATAGGTGCAAGAATGGGAAGACCTGAGAAGGGAAAAATGAGAAAATTAGCAACTACACCACATATTTTATTTTCTGTTGGGGATGAAGGCGGTAGATTAAGAAGTTTTCAGAGTGCTTTAGAGAAGGGAAAGATAACATCTGAATTTCCAATATACTACTGTAAAAAGTGTAATATGGAAACTATTTATGGAATATGTGAGAGGTGTGGTAATGAGACTGAAAAACAATATTACTGTAAGGAGTGCAAGGCTGTTGTTGAAAATTCTAAATGTAAAAAACACGGAGAATGTAAGGGGAGTAGATTAAAAAGCATAGATATAAAATCCCTGTGGGGTTGTGCAGTTAAAGATTATAATTCTATAGAGGCTATACCCCCACTTGTTAAGGGTGTAAGAGGGACAAGTAACAAGGATCATATGGTTGAGCCAATATTGAAGGGAGTATTAAGGGCTAAAAATAGAGTTTATGTCAATAGAGATGGGACAACAAGATTTGATATGACTGAATTAGGAATAACTCATTTTAAGCCGAAAGAGATTGGAACAAGCTTAGAGAAATTAAAACAACTAGGATATATAAAAGATATTCATGGGCAGGAAATTTTAAGCAAAGAGCAGATAATTGAGATTAAGGCACAGGATATAATTTTGCCAAGGTGTTTAGGAAGCAAAGATGAGGGGGCAGATGAAATTTTATTTAGAGTTGGGAATTTTATAGATGATTCCTTAAAATATTTATACAAGGAAGAAACTTTTTATAATTTTAAAAACAAAGATGATTTAATAGGGCATTTAATAATTGGCTTGAGCCCTCATACTTCTGCAGGCATTGTCGGAAGAATTTTGGGTTTTAGTGATTGTCAGGGGTTAATTGCACATCCTTTATTCCATAGTATTATGAGAAGAGATTTAGATGGTGATGAAGCTTGTGTAATGTTATTGATGGATGGATTATTAAATTTTTCAAATGCTTATTTACCCGAACACAGGGGGGGAAAACAGGATGAACCTTTAGTTTTAAGCACAAGAATTATACCCAATGAAGTTGATGATATGGTATTTGATATGGATATTGCATTTAAATATCCATTAGAATTTTATGAGGCTGCCCAGAACTTTAAATATCCTTGGGAGGTTAAGATTGATAAGGTTGGATTTTTTTTAGGAAATGAGAAGCAATATCAGGGCTATGGCTTTACACATGATACTACTAATATAAACTTTGGAAATTTATGTAGCGCTTATAAATTATTACCTACAATGGAAGAGAAGGTATATGGGCAAATGGATTTAGCCAGGATTATCAGAAGTGTGGATGAGGATGATGTAGCCCGATTGGTGTTAGAGAGGCATTTTATAAGAGACATAAAGGGGAATTTAAGAAAATTTAGCACACAGCAATTTAGATGCGTGGCTTGTAATGAAAAGTTTAGAAGACCCCCTTTACAGGGAAGATGCACCAAATGTAACGGAAGATTGTTGTTTACCGTTGCTGAAGGCAGTGTTGTGAAGTATTTAGAACCTAGCTTAAGCTTAATTGAAAAATATAAAGTAACACCTTATTTAAAACAAACCATTGAATTAACTAAAATGAGGATTGAAAGTGTTTTTGGAAAATCCATTGATAAACAGGTTGGTTTGGGGAAATGGTTTAAATGAATATTTAGAAACAAATATAAATTAAGTTTTCCTTTAAATTGTCATGAAGGGTTTTAGTAAAGAAGTTAGAAAGTATGAAGGCATCGCTTTAAGAGATTTAATCTTGGGTGGGCAAGATGGTGTTGTAGACATAATAGGTGTAATCTTAGGGGTTGCTGTTGCGACTGCTAATGTAAAATTTGTTTTAATTGCCGGCTTTTCAAGTGCTGTTGCTGAAGCATTCTCTATGGGTGCTGTAGCTTATACAAGCGGCAAAGTTCTAGAGGAATATTTAAAGAACAAAAGAAAAAATAATAGTTTAAAGTTTACTCTTATTTTTGATATGATCACAGTTTTTATAGCCACTTTGATCGGCGGTGTAATTCCAATAATCCCATTTTTACCAATTTTAAATTTAAAGTTAAATGAGGCAATTATTACTTCTTTGATATTAAGTTTAGTGGTTTTATTTAGTGCAGGAGTATTAACTGGAAGATTATCTAATTCAAAGAACTGGATAAGATCCGGCTTTAGGATTTTATTATTCGGTGCAGGTGCTGCTTTGTTAGGCTATATAGCTGGTAATTTGTTGCGGTTAGTTTAAAGTGTAAAAGATTACAGGAAGGATTATGCAGGCCATTAAATGATTTCTGTTTATTCCTTTTAAAATAGGTATAAATCCTATTGAAGTGGCTATTATTGAGATTAATAAACCACTGAAATTTGAGAAGATAAAGATTAATAAAAAAGTGAAGATTAAAAAGAAAATATTTAACTTTTCTATTTTTATTTTGTCTGAATATTTAATAAATTTCTTTGCTAATAAAATCGCAATTAAAGTTGTGATTGAGGAAACTATTAAAGTAACTATTAAAGCAGTAATTAAATTTTCAAAAGTAAACTTATCTGAAATTTTATTTAAGGATTCAATAGAACCATTCCTTGCTTTGTGAATTGAATATAAAGAGATTATTGAAAGCAACATGTTAAAAGTAGTTAATGAGCCAGTTAAGATCAGAGATTCCTGCGGGGAAAATTTAGTTATTGCTGAGATTAAGACTGCTGATTGTGAGGGACCAATGGCTGGCAAAAATGTTGAGAAAAAAGAGATTAATAATGATAGGGGGACTGTTTTTAGAATATTAAATTTTGTTATATTTGGTTGAGTAATTTGTTGGTTAACTTTATTTGTTTTGTTTTTCATATTAATTAAAATAGAGGGAATAGCAAATAAGCCGGACAATAATGGTAATAATGGCTCTTTTAGGTTTTGGTTTGTTAGAGTTAAGATTCCTAAGATGCCTGAAAGTAAAAAAGTAATTATAGCCCATAACTTAGAATTATTTTCTTTTTTTATCATAAAGATAGAGATTCCTATTAAAAGAAGTGATGTAGAAGGCTTAATGAATTTAAATATAATTGGATAAATTAAGATTAATAAGGGGGATACTAGGATTAATAGGAGTGTTGATGATAAAGAACCAATAATAGTTAGTAAAAAGGCTTCGTAGGATTTGCCTTTTGAAAAGAATTTTATTAAGGGATTAAAAGATATTAAAGTTTCTGGTGAGTCTGGAATAGAGAAAAATGTTAATGGTATTGTGTTGAAAAAAGCACTCGAAACAGATAATGCAATTATATATATAAATAAGTCTATTGAAGTGATATCCTGGAATAACTCTATTGAAATTAAAGTGGCTAAGTTTACATGCAAAGATGGCAAGATTCCAGTAATTAAACCAGCTAAAATACCTAAAAATAAAGATATTAATTTTTCTATCATTAAATTAAATTAATTAAGATAGATAAATAATCTGTCATTAAATAATTATAAATATTAAGGTTGGAATTGTAAATCTTATTAAAGTTTTCAGAAATTTTAAAGCTTTTTGATGGTATTGGCGTGAATTTCTAGGTTGTTATTGTAAGTTTTTACTATGCCTGAAACTTCTATATTAGAATTTTTATTTAAATTTATATCTTTTGGGTTGAACAAAGTTATTTTAATTGTGTCTGTAGGGTCTGTTAAATTAAATGTTAGAATTTTGTCTGTTTTGTAGATATTATTAATTACGCCACGGATTTTTACATTTGAATCTAAGGGTAATTTGTTTATTTCTTTTATTGTTATTAGTTTTGATTCATTTAATGGTATAAATAGTAAAAATAATAAGCCTATAACTGATAAGATTAAAGCAATTAAGAAAAGATGTTTGTCTTGCATTGATATGAGTATCAGGTAAATTTAAAAATTCTTCTAAATTGTAATCCTGATGATTGTAGGTGTTAAATATGAAGGCGGATGTTTAAACAGGAATAAAGGATGTAGTGAAGGATGTGTTGAAATTGGCAAGAAATTAAAGATTGAGTTTCCTAAAATTAATAATTTTAATTGTGATAAGTCTTTAGAACAAATTGAAGATTTAAAAGGCAAAGTATTTATTGGTGGGGATCATAGCATAAGCTACTCTTTAGTAAAAGGATTTAAAAGAAAACATAAAACTTTTGGCTTAATAATATTTGACGCACATGCTGACTGCTGTGAGCCATTTAAAACAGCAACTCATGAAGACTGGCTTAGAAAATTAATTCAAGAAAAAATTATTAAGAAAGAAAATGTTTTGTTAATAGGGGTTAGAGATGTAGATAAAACTGAGGTTGAATTTTTGAAGAATATGGAAATTATTAAATGTGAGGATTTATTGAATAATTTAGAAATAATTAATTTTGTGAATAGATTTAAGAATGTTTATTTAAGTTTAGATATTGATGTTGTTGATGCTCGAGATGCTCCTGGAACCGGTTGTAAAGTTAAAAAAGGAATAAGAAAAGAATTATTTCTAAAAATTATTAAAGAGTTAAGCAGATTTAAAAATATTAAAAGAGTAGATTTAGTGGAAGTTAATCCTAAGTTAGATATTGAAAATAAAACTGTTAAATTAGCAGTTGAAATCATTAAAATATTTCTAAAAGGGGATTTTAAATGAAACACAGATTATTTGCTGCAATAGAAATGAATGAGGAGGTTAAGGATTATTTGTTTAATTTATCAAAGGAACTAGAGTTGGATGCAAAAATTAAGTGGGTTGCTAAAAAGAATTTACATTTAACTTTAAAATTCTTGGGTTATGTTGAAGATACTGAGAAAGTAGCTGGATTATTAAATAATGTTAAATTTAATGCCTTTGAATTTAGTTTGAAATGTTTGGGTGTTTTTGACTTATCAAGACCGAGAGTATTATTCGCTGATGTTTCACCTGTAAATGATGTTTTAGAATTACAGTTTAAGATTGAAAGTGAATTAAAAGAGATGTTTGAGACGGATGAAAGTTTTAGCACACATATTACAATAGGAAGAATAAAATCCTTAAAAGATAAAAATAAATTTTTAGAGATTATAAAAAGATTTAAGGTAGAGGAGATGAAAATTAATGTTAATGCTTTTTATTTATTTGAAAGCCAATTGAGCAAAGATGGACCGAAATATAGACTAATTAGGGAGTTTAAGGCAAATTAAAAATGAGGCCTAATTACGTGGGATTACAAGGCAAATTGAATACCAAAAATTATTTAAAATGTAAAATCATTAAGGAGGTATGTCAAAATATATTTTCTTTGGTGTTTTGCTTGCTGCTTTTGTATTTATCCTTATGCAATTTGTTGATTATCATTACAATGGTGATGTTGTAGTATCTGATCCTTTAGATGAAAGATATGACTGCAGAATAAGATGCTCTAGTGCACATGATAAATGTGTTGGTTTTGTGAATGCTGAAAATGATCTTTGCAGTGGAGATTTAGAATGGTGGCAGATATTGAAAAGACTAAATTGTGATAATCAAGCAAATAAGAAAACAAAAATTTGCAATAAGTTATATACTGAATGCATTGGTGGATGTGGGACAGAATAATTTATTTATATTCTTCATTAAATAGTTTCATTAATTCCTTAGCCTTCTTTTTTCCAATCTTGTCTACTTCTATTAATTCCTTTTCTGTTGCGTTTATCAAGGATTTAATGGTTTTAAAGTTTTTTAGTATTTCTTTGGATGTTTTTGGGCCGATATAGGGCAATGAAGAAATGAAAAATTCCTGCTGCTCTTTTAATGATAAATCTTTTCTTTTTTGCTGCAAGGAAATATTTTTTATTGGATGTTCAAGCCTTTTTGATAGAGTTTCTAAAAAAGCTGCCGTGTCTGAGATATTTCTTGTTTCTATAATCGGGATGTTATAGTCTAGAACTATGGATAGCAAGGCACCTCTAATTGCATTTGGGTGGATATTCCTTAATGAAAAAATATTTTCTTTTCCTTCCAATATCAAAAGAGAAAATTTAAAGTTTTCTTTCAAGGCCAATAATTGCTGGAATAATCTCTTATCAATTATTGAATTTAGAAAATCTGATTTTGTTTTTCTTTCAATTCCAATAGTAACCTGTTTTGAATCATTAGTTGAAGTTTGAAGAATATAATCTGCAGATATTAAATTTTTTATTTCAAAGTCCATGCTTCTTTTAGCTAATTCCTTTTCTATCCCTGAATTTCTTTCTCTTTGGTCTAGGATTATCATTTTAATTTAGCTTGTTTTTCTATTTCTTTCTGGATTGATAACAATGTGGTTTTCATTTTTCTTTCTTTTCTTAAAGCGGACCAGTAGTATGCTTCATCTCTTGTGTCTTTAGTTAATAAAAATATAACTTTTCCTGGCTGAGTTCTTGCTGTTCTTCCCATTCTTTGAACTCTTCTTAACTCTGATGGAACTGCTTCGAAGAAGATAACTGCTCTGACCTCTGAAATGTCAATGCCTTCTTCGGCTACGCTTGAGGCTACTAATACCTGGAATTTAGATTCGTTAAAATTCCTTAGGATTTCTACCTGCTCCGATTGCTTTAATCCCTTATAAGACTTGTTTGCCTGGCCTACAAACCTTTCTGCTTTAATATCTGAAATATTTAATTCGTCTGTTATTTCTTTTACTGTATCTCTGAAATTAGCGAAAACAATAATCTTTGCGTTTTTATCTTTAGCTATTTCTTCATTGATTAATTCTTTTAATTTAGATATTTTTGGGTGTTTTACTCCTTTTAGCTGCAAGGTGTTTATGTCTATTTCTATTTTTTGGATTTTTGTTGAGGATAAGATTGCTTTTGAGGATTTGGTAGTTTCTGTTTTTAATTTTTCTATAAATGTTTTTAATGGAATTAAACCCTGCGTTTCCAGAAGTTCTAACATGTGGTTTAGTTTTATGCACTGTGACAGGATTGAGATGCCCCAGAAAGCCGCTTTATTTTGAGGAATTTGTTTTCTTAATACAAATTGGAGTGATAAAAGATCTTTTTTGTTTATGATTGAGATCGGTTTTGTTAATCCGAAGTTATGCAAAGAACTTAATTTTTCTTTATATAGTTGGTTTAAGATGTTATGGATTTCTTTATATTCCAAAGGCAAGTGAACATTAATCCATTGAACATCTTTCTTTTGCAAAAATTCCTTTATATCCTCGTCGTCATCTGTTCTAATTTCAATTTTTTCTATAAAAAGATTTTTGCAGATTTGCTCTATTCTTTCTTTTGAAGATCCTGGTGAGGCGGTTAATGCCAAGATCTTATAATCTACCTGGGTTTTTGTTAGGTTATCTGCTAATATTGTGGTTGCGTAATTGTCTCTTGACCTGTGGCATTCATCTAAGACTAATAATGAAAGATTATTTAATGAGATTTTGTTGTTTTGGATATCTTTTAAAATTGTTTGGGGGGTTGCTATTATAACAAAAGATAAATCCCATAATTGTTTTCTTTTATCTGGTTTTAGAGAACCTGTTAATAAGGAAATTCTTTGCTCCGGGATATCTGTGAAATCTATGAATTCTTTATGAATTTGAGAACTTAGTGGTTTTGTAGGAGCGCAAATTAAGACTTTGGAATTTTGAATATTATTTAGTCTGTTTATCGCTGTTAAGATTGCTATTTTAGTTTTACCTGTTCCTGTTGGGAGGACAACTAAGGTGTTAAAATTAATAGCCTGATTTGAAATATTTACCTGATAAGGTCTCGGTTGAAAGTTTTTTATTTGAAACATAATTATAGAAATAAAGAAATCTTTAAATAGGTATTTATTATAGTAATCTTTGGTGTAAATTATGAAAAAAGAGGGTGTGGAAAAGTATTTGTTTTTAGGTTTTATAATTGTAGTTTTAGCTGTAATTTTAGTGAATAAGGGTATTGAAGATTTAACAGGGTTTGCAACAGTTAAGGATAAGGGTATTCCGAATTATAATGAAGGAGAGATAATACAATTTTGTTATGATCAGACTTTATACGATATGTATGTGCGTTTTGTAAGTTCAGCGTGTGGGTCTAAGGGGGATACAAAGACAACTGGTTGCCTTAAGAATGCACTTCGTGAAAAAACACCAAAAGCGGCCTATAGTGCACTTACAAAATGTAAGCCACGCCCGGAATCCGCAAGAATATGTTGGGATAACTTGGAGAGCTTAGCTAAGAAAACAGCATCAACACACTGTAAATTTAAATTTAATAAGTGTGGGGATGGAGCAATACAACATGAAGTAGAAGAATGTGATGATGGCAATACTAACAATGGTGATGGGTGTAGTAGTATCTGTGTGAGGGAATATTGTGGGGATTGGATAACACAATCTGAATTAGGAGAAGAATGTGATGATGGCAATCTTATGAATAATGATAGGTGTAATATTAAATGTAAATTGGATAAATGTGGGGATGGGTTACTACAACTTGGAGAAAAATGTGATGATGGCAATACTAACAATGGTGATGGGTGTAGTAGTAAATGTAGATTGGAATATAGTTAAGTGAGATTAGTTAAATTTAGGAATATTTCTTGTTTGACAGTGAGTAATCTCTACCCACCAAGTTTTAAAAAGGCTTTCTTTAAATAAACTTTATGATATTGTGGATTTTAGGATTACTGGATATTTTAAGCGGAATCTTTTTTGGTTTGAGCTATTTTGGATTTTTTAAAGAGATAACTGTAATCTTTGCTATTTATTTGTTAATTAAAAGCATTATTTTTATTAAGGGATTTGCAAGCTGGATAGATATAATAACTGCGATAATAATGTTTTTAGTGATTTATGGATTACATGATATATGGATTTGGATATTTGTTATGTGGTTACTACAAAAAGGATTTTTCAGTTTTTTAGTTTAATTATTTTTTAATATTTGGAGCTAACATATAAAGAAATTGAAGGATTAAGGCGAATATTATTGATATAATCAAGGCAGTAATTGGAGCAGTGTTTAACATATTTAAGGTAAAAGACAAGATTACTATGAAACTAATTGAAGAAAAAAATAAAAGCCTGGAATAGATAAATACTTTATAGCCGTCAAATAATGGAATTGGCAGGATATTGATTAGTGCAATCCATTGATTAATTATAACTGGTGAAACTGAAATAAAAGAAAAATTAAAGAATTTAAAAATTACTGCTAATAATATAGAAGCTAAAGGGCCCGCAACTGATATTTTTGCCAGTTCCCATTCAGACAATCTTGGAAATTTTTTTCCTAGTCTTAAGTGTTTTTCCTCTTTAACATCGTAAGTGCTGATGGATGGGAAGTAGAATAACCCATTTGAAAATATAGTAATTAGTAAGGGGAAAATAGCACCAAGCTTTAATGGTATTTTAAAGTAAGATGAAGTAGCAGGATGATATCTTTTTAGTGATATTAGTTTTAGATTTAAGGAACAGCCCTGCAAGTAAGCTGAGAATAAATGCCCTAATTCATGTATAAAGGAAGATATTAAACAGATTAAATAGATTAAAAGAAAGTTTATCAACCAATTAAACAAAATAAATTTTTCTGATCTATCATTGTAACCAAAAATTATGGCCAGGATTAAAGCAAACAAAAATATTTTTTTTAAATTTTCAGCATTGATTATTTTCATTTAACTTCCTCTTTTTTTATTATATCTAAAACGCTTTTTTCGTGACCTGCGCCTATAATCGCAATTATCTTTTTATTATTAAACATTAGGTTATATAAATTTTTTGCTAATATATAATTCCTTTCTTCTATCAAAGTTAAGTATATGGAAGGGTAGCTTTTCTTTAATTTCTTTGTTAAATCCCCAATAACCCTTTCAGATGGAACTTTAGATATATCAAATGACAGTTTTTCCCTTTTAAATAATGATTTAATGATTTCTTTTAATAAGTTAAATTTTTCTTTCCAGGTTATTCTTTTTGATAGTTTTTTTAGGGTTATTCTAATATCCTGGTCTATTAAAGCAATCTTTATTTTATGTATTTTAGCTAAGATTATTGCTTCTTTCATTTCATCTCCTGGTTTTGTGTTGACAAGTTTACCTAATTTCTTTTCTACCCATGCACCAACTAAATTGATAAGAAAGCCTTTTAGACCTAGTTTAAAAATGTCTAATAAATTGAGCTTGTGTTTTATGTTAGAGACTAATGTTTTAAATCTTAATGGATCCAGCTCCAAGGCAATTAAATCAGGTAATTCTTTTGAAATAATACTATTAACCTCTTTAACTGAATCAGGTGATATATGGGAAGTTCCTATAATTATTATGTTTTTATAATGAATCATAGAATAAGGAAATCTTTAAATAGTTTAAATATGTTGTTATTGATTACTCTTGGGAGGTGTTGAGAATGGCTTTGAAAATAAAAAAGATATCAGATGCTTATGAAATGAAAGTATTTACTGAAAACGGGGAATATTTCGGAGATGTGGATGATGGGGTTTTAACTTTAAATAAGGTGTTTGGATGGAAGGTTAAGGCGACTAAAAATTCCTTTTTGGATAAGATTTTGGGTGGTGCTAAGGGTGTTATTGTTCCTCACCAGTTTGTAAGATCTATGGGGGATATAGTAATAATCAGCAAGGCAGCAATCCCGACTTATGAAGAGAAAGAAGGAAATAATGAGGAAGGTTAGTTAGAAGAGGTGAAAAAGAATAAATGACGACTCCTTTAGATGAGGCAATAAGATTTTTAGAAAGGTTTGGCTTTTTTAGTGTGTTATTACCTTTTTTATTAGTGTTTACAGTAGTGTATGCTTTATTAGAAAAGACTAAGATCTTCGGAACACAGAAGATTGACGATAAGGAATATCCCAAGAAGAACATCAATGCAATGGTGGCTTTTGTTATAGCTTTATTAGTAGTTTCTGCCAAGAGTATAGTTGGGGCTTTACAGACTTCATTACCTAATGTTGTTATGTTAATGATTGTTATTCTGGCTGTTTTGGTGGCTGTTGGAATGTTCTGGAGCGGCGAGAAGGAGTTTAATATGTTTGAGAAATTACCTGTTTTGTCCAAATGGCTAATAGGAATTGTAATCCTGGTTTTAATTGGAATATTTTTGAGTTCTTTTGGGGCGTTAAATAATGTTTTAGAGTTTTTTTATAGGAATTATGACAGGCCTGTTGTAACAAGCATAGCTTTATTAATTGTGGTTGCTATAATAATATGGCTGATAGTTCGTGAGCCTGGAAAAAAGAAGGAGGGAGGATAATGGCTTATCAACAAAATGTTTTACTAGATGCTTTAAATATATTAGAGGGTGTTGGGTTATATAATGTAATTATTCCTTTAATTTTAGTATTTGTAATTGTTTGGGGGGTATTGGAAAGAGTTCAAATTTTTGGCGGTAGATCCAAATCAATTAATCCTCTTATTGCACTAGTATTTGCTTTTTTGTTTGTAAGAAGCCAGGTTTTTGTTGGAATAGTAAATCAGTTTTTACCTAAAGTAGGGATTTATTTAATAATTTTAATGGGGTTTATGATATTAATCGGGATTGTTGGTGGAAGGGCTGTATGGACTAATGTTCCTTTTTATATTATTGTGGTGTTATCTATACTGGCTGTGTTTGGAAGTGTATTTACATCTTTGCCGGGTTACAGAGGTTTAGGCCTGAATTTTTTGGAAGGATTGAGCGCAGCAGACATTTCTGCTATAGTCTTATTGGCAGTATTATTAATTGTGGTTTTAATAGCTATGTTTTATGGAAAGGCTGATCCCGGAAGTTTTGGGCAACAAAGTGGTCATGGGGAAAATCCATAAATGGCATCCCCTATACAATTAGGATTTTTAAGTGATTTTAGTAATTTGTTTTTAGTAATATTAATGTTTGTATTGGCTTATGCTTTATTGACTAAAACGAAAATTTTAGGAGATAATAACGCTATAAATGCAGTTGCTGCAACTATGTTTGCTTTTTTAATTGTAATATCGCCTGCTGCAAGAGAATTAATTAAAATTGTAACTCCTGCTTTTACTTTTTTTATATTTGTTGTAATCACTATTGTAATCTTATTTATGTTTGTAGGTGTAAAATCAGATTCTATTGTTAATGCATTTAAGGATCCGGCTTTATACTGGTTTATTATAGTTGTTTTTATTTTATTTTTAATTTATGCTGGAACTGCAGTTTATGGGGAGCAGATTAGAGGATTGACTTCTACTAGTGAGGTTCAAGATAGTGTGGTTGCTTCTGCCGGAAGGGTAGTGTTTCATCCAAAGGTTTTAGGTGGATTATTAATATTGTCTATAATTGCTTTTGCAATAAGATATTTAGTAGTTGAGCATTCTTAATAAGTAAAACAGATTTTATTTTAAGATCTTTATTCTTTACTTTTGAATTTTTCTGTAATTCTTTGCAATTCTTTAACGTTTGAGGTTAATGGCTGCAATATTTGCTTTAATAATTTTGATAATGCTTTTATTTCAGCTGTTACATCTGTAATTGAATCTGTATATTCCTGAACTTTACCTGCTAGAGCCCTTTCTACACCATTCATTCTATCATGCAATCTTACAATCTCCTGTTTTAGTGATAAGATATCTGTTTCTACTTTTTCTTTCCAGATTGGCAAGTCACCAAAGTTTTCTAAAAATCTTTCCCATTTTTCCTGGATTATTTCTTCTGCGATTTCTTCAATTTGTTGCTGTGTGGTGGAAGTATAATTTTCATATTGTTGTGTTACAGGTGTTTGAACTTGCTGCTCATGAAATTCCTGCTGCGGCTGTTCTAGTGATGGTGCAGGTGCTTCTGGAAGATCTTCTACCTGGGATTTTACATTAGCCTGGGTTAAGGCTTGAGAGATTTCTTCTTTTGAAAAACCTTTAGAAGTTAGCTCTGATACTATTTTTTCTTCATCCAAGCCTTTATTTTGTAGGTCAACAGCAATTTCCAGTGATGATAGCATTTATTTCTTACCTCTTGTTTTTAATTCTTCTCTTATAATCTTTTTAACGTCTTCCTCTGTTGTAAAACTTAGTGGGTGCCAGAGGTTAATATACTTTTCTAATTCTATTATTGATTCTTTTCTTGCAAAAAGCGACAACTCTCTTGAAATTATAGATATAGATTCTTTTAATGCGCTTATCTGGATCTTTAAATCTTTGATTTCTTTGGCGAAAGAGCCTATTTCAAATACGGTTTTTTTATATTCTGCAATCATATTCTGGTTTATAATGAGCAACTTTTCACTGATCATATTATATTTATTTTCAAGGAGTGATAATCTGGTTCCGGCTGTTGCTAAGAAATATTCTGCTTCGTTAGACTGTTCCTGAAATGGCATTTTTACTCCTTTTTTATAATCGAAAACTATTTAATAGTGGATTATGTTATTTAAAAAGGTTTTTATGAATATATCTAATAAAAAAAGGATAGAATAAAAGAGGCTTAAGATGAGTAATGGTGTTCAAAAAGAGGCATTTTTAGTTGTAAGGGAGGGAGAAGAGGATATCTTAAAGATAGACTGCAGTATGGCTAAGATCAGCCCAAGTTTAGAAGAAGATCCAGTTAGTATGATGCTGACTATAGAAAGATTAATTGAGTTTCCCAGCGTCAAAAGGATTAATTTTTATTTAAACAAAAATTACAGTTATAATTATCATCAAACACAATTGTTAGTGGAGATAGCAAATATCTATAATGCTTTAACAAAACAAAGGAAAATATGGGGGTTGGTATTAGATCCTAACTGTGCTAATTATTTAGGGGATAGATTAAAGAATTTACAAAACCTTGTTTATGGTTTGTTAAAAAGTGATCCAATAAGCGCTTTTGTTGAAGTAAAAAGATTGAGAAGGGAAAGCAGAATAAGATTAAAAAAGAATGAAAATTTACATGAGAAAAATTTTTCTGAGTTTTTAGATCATTTATACGGACTATTAAGCAATACTGGCTTGATTAATGCTATAAGAGAAGAGATAGAGGGATATGAATTAGGGGATAGAAGCATTTACAGGTCAGTATTTAGGGCGGCGGTTACGCCTGATTTTATGTTTTCCCAATTACAAGCACAACCACCTTTGAATGCGGAACAACTGGATATTTATTCTATAGGTGGAGGTGATGTGGGGATTTACAGAATCCCGGGTGAAATAAAGTTTCTTTATCATCTAAACCCCCCTGAATTTAAATTAAGTGAAGAAGAATATAATATACTAGAAATGGCAAGGGGGATTATAAGAGAACATCAGCCAAGAGAAGAAGATTTTTTAGATCCTGAAAGGGTGAGGAATACTTTTTTTAATATTTGCAGGGATTTATTGACAGAATTAGTTACGCAGAGAGAATTAGACTTTGATGTCGGTAGAGTAGATGAGCTGGCTTTAATTTTAGTGAGATATACGGTTGGGTTTGGACTGATTGAAATTTTATTAAGCGATGATAAGATCCAGGATATAACTTTAAATGCCCCTGTTGGTGGGAGTCCAATTTATATTGTTCATCAGGATTATGGGCCTTGCTATACTAATATTTACCCGAGCATAGAGGATGCGCAGGGATGGGCAACAAAGTTTAGAATTTTAAGCGGGAGAGCATTAGATGAGGCGAATCCTATTTTAGATACTGAATTACAATTACCAAATGCAAGAGCGAGAGTTGCAATAGTTACGAATCCATTAAATCCTTATGGACTTGCGTATGCTTTTAGAAGACATAGAGATAAACCGTGGACTTTTCCTTTATTTATGAAGGGCAAGATGCTGAATAGTATGGCTGCTGGCTTGTTGAGTTTTATTATTCATGGGAATAGAAGCATAATTTTTTGCGGGACGAGATCAAGTGGAAAAACGTCTCTTTTAGGATCTATGATTACAGAAATAATGAGGAGGATTAGAATTATTTCAGTAGAAGACACTTTGGAATTACCAATGGAAGCTTTTAGAAAATTAGGTTATAATGTTCAACCGTTAAAGGTAAGAAGTGCTTTGGCTAGTGGTGGGACAGAGGTAACTGCTGATGAAGGAATAAGAACAAGCTTAAGAATGGGGGATAGTGCTTTGATTGTAGGAGAAGTGAGGTCCCAGGAAGCTCGTGCACTTTATGAGGCTATGAGGGTAGGAGCTTTGGCGAATGTGGTTGCCGGAACTATTCATGGTGAAAGTCCTTATGGGGTTTATGACAGAGTTGTAAATGATCTAGGGGTTCCTAAAACCAGCTTTAAAGCAACTGATCTGATTGTTTTATCTAATCCTGTAAGAAGCCCTGATGGCTTGAGTTACAACAGAAGAGTTTTGCAGATAACTGAAGTAAGAAAACATTGGGAAGAAGATCCATTAAAAGAGGGGGGGTTTATGGACTTAATGAAATATAATCCTAAGACCGATCAATTAGAGATTACTGATGATTTAAAAAATGGTGAAAGTGAAATTTTAAAAGCAATTGCTAGTAATGTTAAAGAATGGGCAGGCAACTGGGGGGCTGTGTGGGAAAATATATTATTAAGAGCTAAGGTTAAACAAACTTTATTGGATTATTCTATTAAATATTCCAAGCCTGAAATATTAGAAGCGGATTTTGTTATTAAATCAAATGATATGTTTCATATATCCTCAGAAAATGTGAAAAATGAAACTGGCATTTTAGACAGCAAAAGGATTTACGAAGAGTGGGAGGATTGGCTAAAAAGTAATATTAATAAATTAAAGAGATAAAAAGAGGCTATAATGATAAATGATGTATTAGGGAAATATAATTTAGAAGAGGAAGATAGTATTTTTAGTAGAGATTATCTGGTTTTTAGAGAAGAAGTTTTGGGTAGAGGGTTAAATTTTTATGAAAAGGCATGCAAGTTTTTTTCAAAATATTTTGGTGTTAAGCTGGATGCTGAAACAGAAGTTAGAGTGCAGAAGGCTATTGATTTTGCGCATTTATTAATAACACCCCGAGAGGCTGCTAGTTTTGGTGTTGGCTTTGCAGTGCTTGTTATTTTAATCGGAGTATTTTTATTTGCTTTAAGATTTGGATTAACTGGTTTGTTTGGTATTGAATTACCCGGAATATCTTTTTACTTTTTGATTTTGCTAATTATGATTTCTGGAGTAATTTTGATTAAGCCTGTTGGGAAATATCCATTAAGAATAGCAAATAATTTTAGGATCGAAGTTAGCGACAGGATGGTATTGTGTGTTTTGTATGTGGTTATGTATATGAGGCACACATCTAATTTTGAAAGAGCAATAAAATTTGCAGGAGATCATGTTGGCGGTGCTTTGTCCTTAGATTTGAGAAAGGTTTACTGGGATGTTGAGACTGGGGTTTACAGCAACCTGAAAGAGGCTGTTGATTTATATTTAGAAAAGTGGAAGGATAAAAATATAGAATTTGTTGAGAGTATGCAATTAATTGCCGGGAGCTTGTATGAAACAAATGAGCAAAAAAGGGTTGAAGTTTTAGACAAGGCATTAAATGTGATGCTGGAAGGAAGTTATGAAAACATGCTGCACTATGCGCAGAATTTAAAAAATCCAGTTACTAATTTACATATGTTAGGGGTTGTTTTACCTATCCTTGGATTAATAATATTGCCTTTATTGGGATCATTTTTGGGCGTTAAGTGGTATGTTTTAGGCTTTATTTATAATATAATTTTACCAGTTTTTGTTTATATCTACGGGATTAATTTGTTAACAAACAGACCGAGTGGCTTTGGTGGAAAGATAAAATATTTTGAAGATCCAAAGATTATATCTGAAGCTAAGGTAATAGGTGCGGTATTAGGGATTTTAATGCTGTTAATAGGATTTGCACCTTTAATTGTTCATTTAGTAATGCCTGATTTTGATATCCCCCTTAGAATAGGAAATGCAGATATTGGCGGATTTTTTGATTATAGAGATGGAGAAGGTGGGAAATTTGGTCCGTTTGGAATTGGTGCTGTGTTATTTAGCTTATTAATTCCATTAGGGTTAGCATTTGGATATGGGGCTTACTGCAAGAAAAGAAGTTCGGTTTTGGTTAAAAATTTTGATGAAATAAAAAAATTAGAGATTGAATTTTCCGGCAGCTTGTTTCAATTAGGGAATAGGGTTGGAGATGGTGTTCCTGTAGAGAGTGCATTTAGGAGAGTTTCTGAGAGCCTAAAAGGAACTGCCAGCGGATCTTTTTTTAGTATTGTAAGTAGTAATTTAGAAAGATTTGGGATGAGTCTGGAGAGGGCTATATTTGATGAAGAGAATGGAGCTATCAAGTATTTTAATTCTCCTTTAATTGAGACCAGCATGAAGGTTATGCTAGAGGCTGGAAGAAAGGGCGGAAGTGTAGTTGCACAAAGTTTAGTCAGCATTTCAAATTATTTTAGACAAGTGCATTTGGTAATTGAAAGATTAAAAGATTTATTAGCAGATGTAATAAGCAGTATGAAGGGGCAAATTAGTTTTTTGACTCCTGTTATCGGGGGTGTAGTAGTTGGAATAGGGACAATGATAACAACAATTCTTGGCTTATTGGCAAAACAATTTGTAAATTTAAGCGGGCAAGAGGGCGGATTTTATAATATCCCTGATTTATTTCCTGTAGAAAAATTAATCCCGCCTTTCTATTTTCAATTAATCGTAGGATTATATGTTGTGGAAGTAACAATTATATTAAGTATATTAAGCAATGGGATTGAGAATGGGATGGATAAGGTAAGCCAATTATTTGTTACTGGAAAAAATTTATATAGGGCGGTTTTAACTTATTTTATAATTACTGGCGTTGTAACTTTAACATTTAATTTATTAGCGAGTGTAATTGCCGGGACAAATCCGGGAGGATAAATGGAAGAGACAGAATCAATTGTAATATTTATTTTATGTTTAGTGCTTGGATTAATTATATTTTTAGCTATTTGGGGGTTGAGATCTTATGTTACGTAAGGGCAGCTGGGAAATTGGGATAATAGCTGTTATTATGCTTATTGTTTTGTTTTTGATAGTAAGTGCTGTTATCTTGATTAGCATTAAAAAATCTTATTTTGAACCATATGGAAAGGATTTTGCCTGTTCAATTAGCGCCAGAGGCAATGCTCTTTTGATTGAGGCTTTTCGGGTTCCTATCGATATATTTAATAAACCTTCTGCATTGCCTGCAACACCGCCTTTAGCCTGTTCCAGCCAGTTTGTTTCTTTAAAAGGCAATGAAGAGGAGGTAATACTTGGAATTGTTAAATTAATGGGAAGATGCTGGGACATGCTTGGGACAATTACTTATCCTGATTTAGTGAAGAGCTGGGGAATAACTGTTAATACTTACAATACTTGTTTTAATTTTAATATTGATTTAGATAAAGGAGATAGTATAGACGTAAGAAAGTTATTCGTAGCATTAAATAAGCCTATGGATATTTTGTTTGATAATAAGAAGTTTCCAGGCATTAGTTTAATTGAATATGTTGAAGCTACAGGGATGTTTGGAAATAAATTAAGAGTTGATGAAAGAATGCTTATTCAAGATTTTGTTTTTGATAAAGAGAGTGTTGAGTGCAAGATGAGAAGTTGTATGTATTACATTAGATTTTATGATGGAGCTACTATAGATAATCCTGATGGGTTAATCTTGAGTAATGATGCTTCTTATAATGGGAAAAAGGGTTATATACAACCGAGTATGTTATCTTCTTTTGTTGGAGTGGGAGAAAAAAATGTTAAGAATGCTTAAAATAAAAAAAGGGTCAATTGCGTGGGAATATGTAGCTGCTTTGATACTGGCTTTGTTGGCAATAGTATTATTTGCTTTATTTTCTTCTGATATTAAAACAGGAATACTAGATTATTTAAAAGAATTATTTAAAGGGGGTTTTTGGAGTTAAAATGCTTATTAAATCTAAAAAAGGATCAGAAACTGAGTGGGGGGCTATAATTACACCTGTTATGGTATTAGGTGTGATTATCGTGGTTGCTTTACTATTATATAATTATAATCCGCATTCCGGAAAATTCTTTGAAGAAAGTAAAAAGGAATTAAAAGACACTACTGACCAACTTGTTAAACCCTTTGAAACTGTTTTTGGGGTTAAAAAAGTCACCGAAGAAAAAAAATTAGATGCTGAAAAGGCTTTTGATGAGATTGTTTTAGGTGTTAAATCCATTGTTGAAAATCCTGATAAACCAAAATCCATAGAGCTTAAGGAATTGTCAAAATTAGGCGTATCAAATATTATTATTAGCAGTGTTAATGGAAATAACCCTGGGGTTTATGTTGGTTTAAATGATGAAAGCTCTAAGATAATAAAGAAGATTTTTATTCAGTCCAATACTGCGATTAGCACAGGATATTTTGGTTTGAGCAGTAATAATTTAAAATTTCACGAACAGGAATATATGTGGTTAGTGTATGGGAAAAAATATGAAGGCGCATGGTTTTCACTTTGGGGATATGCTCCTTTTATCTGGAAAGCAGAGAATGAATTATTATTGGTTCTTTCTGAGAAATCTCTTTTAGGTAGGATTACTCCATTACCTTATATTTATTATTCAAGTAAGGGGCAATTAGGATTTAGTAGTTATGACTTAAGTAGAAAACTTACAACTGAAAGTTCGTCTGGGGGTATTGGTCTGGATGTAAAAGTAGGAGAAAGATATCGTTTTTCCCCACCATTACAAGATTAGCGGATTTAATACCAAACTTTTTTTAGTTTTAATTTAAATGCTATAAAATTAATTATTAAACATAAGATTGGAGTGATTATAATCAATACAAGGATAATATTGATTGAAGGGATGTAGATTAATGAAGAGAGCAATAAAGCGAAGATAACAAAATCTAATTGGTCTGCTATCGGAAATGAAGCGCCTGGAAGTATATTTAATCTTCTTTTGATGAAGCTTTTTATTATGTCGCCTAAAACTGTTCCAAAACCCAGCAAAAAAGGAAATAATAGAGATAATTCATTGTAGTTTATGATTGAAATATTTTGAAAGAAATTAAAATTAAATAAATATTTTTGAATCTGGAATATAATTAAAGAGGCTATGATGCCTGAGATTGAGCCTATTATGGTTTTATTATCCCCAAAAATTCTTTTTTTGAATAAAATTTTCTTAAAATCTAAAGGAAAGTTAAATTTTTTTATAAATGGAATGTTAACTATAACTGGCGGCGTCATATTAGAGAAATAGGCTGGAAGAAAAAAGTATATTGCTTTTAATATTAGTTCAAGTATCATGTTAGGTTAATGTTTCTGAAAATCAACTTTAAATATATTTGCAATTTTTTATAGAATGGAAGTTCCAAGCCATAAATAGTTGTTTTATCTTTTTTTATCTGATCTAATATTTGTTTTATGTTGTTTGCTTTAACCAGAGTAATAACCGAGCCTATAGTTGCTGATGTGTGAGAATCTGATCCCCCCAGCATCGGCTTGTTTATTGATTCTGCCCAACCTATTGATTTTATAGTTTTTTTCCTTGTCTGCATGCACTGCAATACTTCAATAACATCCATTTCTTTTAAGAGATTTGGTCTTTTTTTGAAATATCTGTAGTTTGTTTTCGGCTTTAAAGCAAATGGGTGGGGTATGACTTTTAAACAGTTATAGTTTTTTAGGCAGTTTAATATAGATTTCATTGATAGTTTTAAACATTTTAAGTCAAAGCCCGCTCTTGGGTGAATTTTATTGTTTTTAATATATTTATTGTAGAAATCTTCCAAGTCTTTTAAGTTGTAAAAATAAACTAGTATATCTTTTGCGTTTCTAGAGGTTAATTCAATTCCGGGGATTACAATGTTTTTATTAATGTTTATTGCTTTTTTTACGCCTTCTATTTCGTTATGATCTGTTATAGAAACTATTAGGTTTTTTTCTTCTGCTATTTTGACTATTGCTTCAGGAGTTGTGGAGCCGTCTGAAAAATTTGAGTGCATATGCAAGTCCAGGCATTTAAATCCTTTTTTTGATAGCTCTTTTATGTTTGGTGGCGTTAGATTGATTTTATTCATACAATTAATAGATTCGAAATATTTAAATAGGTAACTAGTATTGAATTTTTATGAATGTTAATAAAAAAGGGGCTGAACTTTCACTGAATTTTATAATAATTGCAGCTATAGGTTTAGTTGTTTTAGTTATTGCTTTGGTGTTCTTTACTGGTGGGGCTGAGAGATTGGTGGGTGGAGTGCCTCAAACTGTTCAAATACCACAGCAGCAATTGAATCTATGGAGAAGTCAATGTGAGACTTATTGTAGTCTAGGGAATGAGGCTAGTTTTTGCAAAACTTATAATTGGATAGATGTTAATAAAGATGGAAAAGAAGATGAAAATGATAAGTTCTATACTTGTTCTGAAAGAAAATTTAAGATAAATGTAAAAGATGTTAATGGTATTGATCTAGGTGTTAAATGCGATAAGATAACATGCCCAACGGGATAGGTGCACACAAAATATTTATATAGTTAATTCTTTGATAAATTCTTATGATTAATAAAAAAGGTGATTTGGAGATAAGGTTTATAGTATTGGGGATAATTGCTTTAGTTGTGTTAATAATTGTTTTAATGATTATTTACAGTGCTTCCGGGAAGTTTGGATCCTCTATAAATACGTTTTGGGATAGTATTATGAATATGTGGAAATCAGTTAAATAAAGCGAATAGAATTATTATGGTAAAATTTTTTAAAAGAGGGCAAAGTGAAAGTTTCTTAGCAGGCATTATATTATTCATATTGTTTATGTCTGTAGCAATCTATTTTGCTAAACTATTTTTTATTGAGAAGGATTGTTTTGGTTTGTTAACTGAAGGAATTAATAGGGCGGTTAATGATGCTGAGAAAGAGATTAGTTTTAGCTGCGGATTTAAAAAACCGATTGCTGTTTTTGGCAAGGATGATAAATATGCACTTAAAATATTACCTTTTCATGCAAATGCGCAATCTCTTGTCTTAAAACCCGAGAATGATGAATGCAAGGATAAAAGCTGTGTTTGTTCTTGTGGGTATTTAGGGGCGAAAGATTTTGAGGGTTTTATAAATGATATTGGGCTGCTTGGGAAATCGCCTTTTTTTGTTTTTGAGTGCGGCTCGAGCAATTGCATCTCTTATGATAAAAATATTTTGACACATTGCGCTATTGATCCACAATATAATTCCTGGGCAAAGTATCCTACAAATGGAATGGACTGCCCGTTTGGAATGGGTGGCTCTTTTTTAATAGAAGGAAGCCCAAGCCCTTGGTTTAAGCTGAATCTTGGTTTTGAAGTAAGAGAAAATTCTTTTGACGAATATTCTGATTTGATAAATACAAGAATTAAATTTTATCCTAAATTGAACTTAATATCAATTGGGTTTGGAGAAAAACCTTCTTTAAACCTTGAAATTTTAAATTCTCTTTATGCAGAATTAATTCGTTCTATTGATGATACAAGCAGTGGTGTGGATGGAATAATAATTGATAACCTTTTTAAAAGAATAGAGATAAATGCAGATAAAGAATCAAAATCTTTTATAAGGTATGTTGCAATATCAATACCGTATCAGGATAAGGAATTTGTAGATTTTTTATTAAGAGATGATTTAGATAATTTAGATATAGAGAATAAATTAGGGATTGTATTTTTTATTTCTGATAAAGGAATGCAAATGTTATTAACAGTTTTTACATTTGTGGATAATATTTTAACAGATTACAGGTTTGTTGAGCTTGCCAAGGATGAAAGAGTTTCACCTTGTTTTAATGGAAAACAATTTGACAGATTATTAATAACTATGAGGGATATTGATATCGAAGAGGTGCAATCCAAAGATATTGTTGAAGATTTTAGAGGGATACCATCTACAAATGATCCTGCTAAAAGACCAGGGGTTTACTCTATTACAATAGATCCTTTTACTGAGGAGTATAAAAGGGAATTAGGATTAGGTGGGTTTTTAGAGATGGATAATAAGAATACTGATAATTCTGTCATGAAGAGAGTTTTAAATCTGGCAGAACGAAGTAAAAATCTGCTGCAGGGTAATGAATTATCGTTTAGGATAAAACAAGACAACAAGGTTTGTTTATATGAGAAAGACTTTAAAGAATCTGAAAGCGATGTAACAACAATTAATTGAGGAGAAAATTTATGAATAAAAAAGGCGATGCAACTGTTCTGGAAACCATGAATCTGTTTCAGGTTATAGGGGGGATTTTCTTTTTTGCAATGATGATGTTTGCTTTGAATCAATATTATGGTGCCGGAAGCAAAGGATATGCTTTGTCTTTGTCTCAACAATTAAAACTAGGCAGTAATCTTGTTAAAAATATAGATAGTGATTCAGGAATAGTTTATTCTGTTAATAGTGGTGTTTATTTAACAGAAGATAATTTAGATATTAAAAAAACTAAGGCTGGGATTTTTGATAATCTTAATGGAAATAAACTTATTATAGTTGAGAGAAAAAATAATGTTTTTAATATTTATGAAGAGGAGATTGATGATAAATAAGAAGGGAGATTATGATTTTGGCAGAAAAGTGCTGTATATATTTATGGCTTTGGTCTTTTTAACACTTTTATTTGTGGCTTTTATTGTGGTTTTAAATTCAATTAAAGAGGAATCTTTCAAGACTAAGGATTTTATAGAGGGAAGTGCAATTAAATATACATTAACACACAGCACTAACTGCTTTGCTTCTGATAAATATGAGACTCCAGTAATAGATATTGGGAAATTTAAATCTGAAAATTTAGAAAAGTGCACTAAGGAATTAAAGAGATATATAAGAGCTGGCTTATTTGTGGATGGTAAATTGTTTAAAGATTGGATAAGCAATCAGGTTGGCGGATATAAAACCAGAACTGACAGCGCTTTAGTTTTTGTTGAGGATAATGGGTTAAAGCCAATGGAGATGAGATTAGAATATGGGACTTATAATTGATAGAAAAGGGCAGACAGAGGATATATTTGGGGATTTATTATTAGCTTTTTTATTGTCAATAGTCGGGATTATATTCTTAATATTGGCTAGTGGTTATTTAAGTGGGGGTATAGATCATGGAATGGAAGATATATATTCTCTGGATGTTAAAAATGATTTACTGATTTTTTTAAATACCGGATTAGGAAATATAGATTTAGGGAATGAGGGTTTAGGCAGATTAAGCGAGTTAGGATTAAACAGAGATAGTAAAGTAATTGATTTTTTATATATTATGGCTCTTTTATATAAAGGCAATTTTCAAGATGATTTTAGAGATATTAGTTGGAAGATTATGAATTCGAGGAGATTTATAACCCAAGATTATCTTTCCAGTGGGAAATTTTTTGATTTAACACCAAGATATAGATTATTTTATCGTTTATATAAAGGGGATAAAACTTTTTCTATAAGAATTATGAATCAACCAACAAGGAATACGCCTTATAGCTCTAATGCAGAACCTACAATTAATGTTTATGTTTTAAATTCCAAGAAAGATGCTCTTGAGGATGATACTATTTTTAAAAAAGATTGTTTAGAAGGTGAATACAGCGATAATCCTTATTTTTATAAAACATTTGGCAGAGGGGTTATTAAAAGCGAAAATTATGATGGGCAAGTAGAAGTGATTATTGAGTCCTGCGGTTTGGGGTTGAGGGAAAGAAATGAATAAGAAGGGATGGCTAATGACAATTGCTGTAACTGGATTTTTAATAGCAGTTTATATTTTAATGGAATATGGTATTGTTGCAAAGGATACGATGAGCGGGGCTTATTATGGAAGCAATGAAGCAAAATTAATACAATTATACCAAGAGGGAGATGAGATGAAATTTAATCTTGAGTATTTTGGAAATGAAGCATTTAAAAGAAGCTTATTAAGATTGGGGGAAAAGGCAGGATGGAGCAAATCTAATGAGATCCCAAGCAATTGTTTTATTGATAATTTAGCTGTTTTGGCTTTAGACGTTTGCAGGCCTGACTTAAAAAGACAATTAAAGATAGAGTTTATGAGAAGTTTCAATGAATTAGTTAATGATTTTAAATATGCTGAGTTTACTGATGATGAGATAGGTGTTTCAGACTCTTTTATTGCTGGAGAGAAGAAAAAGGATGTTAAATTTAGCATAAAACAAGATAAGAATGTTGAGTGGAATATTATAAAGCCGAGATTTAAGATTGAAATTAAAGATTTTAGGCTAATTACAGATGTTTGGGATAAGATTGATAGCTGTAATCTCAAATCTAATATTAATTTGATAGACTGTCTTAAGGGGTATGGGTTTAAGATAGTTACGAGGGATTTTGGTAAGTATCTTTTTGTTACAATAGATACTGGCAAGAAATTCTTTTATAAAGGGGAAATTAAAACTCTTGAAGTAAATTTTGCAGTTGAAAAGTAGAATAGTAACTAAATTTATTTACTTTTGGGTGGGCGTATAACTAGAGAACAATAATGTTTTTAAATAAAATAGAGTTTATAAAAATCCTAAAATGATTTCGCAGCTAACATACGAACAAATTGTGGAAAAGATAAAAAAAGAGAAGGGCTTAAATGAAGGAGAGATTAATTCTAAGGTAAGTGAGAAACTGGCTAAATTGTCTGATTTAATCAGCAAACATGGCGCTTTACATATAATTGCTAATGAGCTGGGTGTAAGTGTTTTTGAGGATTATAGCGGAAAGGATTTTAAGATTGAGGAATTAAGAGAGGGAATGAGGAATATTGCTTTTAATTGTAAATTATTAAAGATAGATGCTATAAGATCTTATAATAAAAATGGAAGAGAGGGAAAGGTTGCAAATTTAATTACAGGGGATGATACGCAGGCTATTAGGGTTGTTGTGTGGGATGAGACCCTAATTGATGGTATAAGCAATGGTTCAATGCCGAGCGGATCGATTTTACATGTTAGTGGTGGTATGATAAGGCAGAATAATGGGAGAAAAGAAGTTCATTTGGGGAGAGGGGCTAAATTGGATTTAAATCCTAAAAATGTAAAATTTGATAATGTAGTGGAACAAGAGGTTAGCAATGTATTAAATAAAAAAATTATAGAGTTAATGGATAATGATATAAACGTTAAAATTTCAGGAACTATAGTGCAGGTGTTTGAGCCTAGGTTTTATGAGTCTTGCGGTAATTGTGCTAAAAAAGTTGAGATTAAAGAGGGCAAAAGCTTTTGCAATACGCATGGATTTGTCAAGGGAGAATTGGTTCCTATATTAAATTTTTATTTCGATGATGGCACAGATAATATAAAGGCAACTTGTTTTAGAGATAATGTTGGTAGGTTGTTGGGAAAGAATACTGATGAGGTTAAATTATTGAAAGATAATTTTAGTGCTTTTGAATCCATTAAAAATGATGTTAATGGGAAACAATTTGCGCTCATAGGGAAGGTTCAGAAGAATGAGATGTTTGGGAGGAAAGAATTTATAATCAATGGTGTTCAAGAGGTTAATCCTACTATTTTAATTAAAGAGATTGAGGTTAAGGTTTCTTAAAGGTTTTTAAATAAATTTAGGGTTACAACATCAAGGAGCAAACGATAGAAATGTTAACAGCTGGAGAAATAGCGGACATAATAATATGGGCTATTATAATCCCTCTGGGAATGATGTCGTGGAATTACTTCAATCGGAAATCGGAAATCGGAAAAAGGAAAAGGAATTAGAGGAAAGTATGAGGAAACAATAGTGAGATTATTTGAAGTTATTGTTAAAGAATTTAGGGATTTCTCACAGGAAAACTAAAAATAATCGCTCAGCCTGTCCAGCAATTACAAAAAATGTATACTGGCAACATCGCTCGATTGTTAATCTTACAAAAAAGGTTGTGCCAAAAGGCAAAACAAGGCATCTGGTGAGTGGGCAAAAATAATTATGGGACAGCCTGCGCTGTTATGCGTAATTCAGAATTCGGCAGTCCCCCGAGCCACGAAGTGGCGAAGGCGTATGACTCAGGGTGGCGGTTTCTTATTTAGAACATTTATTTAATAATTCTACAAATTTTTCAAAGTTATTCGTTACCTGATATTGTTTTCTGCTTGGTTTCGAGCTTAAATCTAACAAGGGATTATTTGACAAAAGAATTAAACTTTTTTGTGGCAATCCTGAGTTTTTTTTGAATTGGAGTTCATAATCTTTTATCTGCTGGGTGGATTTTTTTCTATGCACTGATTTTAATGAGGGTAATAATACAAAGACTTGTTCCGGTTTAACATTGTATGTTTTATAGTATTTTACCAATTGCTTTTTTACTTTCTGGATTAAATCTCCTGGGTCAGATTCACTTTCGCCAGTTCTTAATTTTTTCATATCTTTAACATATCTTTCTTTGGAAAAGAAAGGTTGAATCCACCCAGCTTTAGCTTTAACTTCAATAATAGCACGAGTTTTGTTATTAGATTCTATTCTAATATCAGGGGCAGTTTTACCAACCTGCCTTCTTAGGTATATTTTCCAATCAGTTTTTTTGAAGTTTGAATAGTGATATAAAACTCTTGCGACAAGAAACTCCAATTCAGAGGAGATAGGATTATGATAGGCTGACTCAAATCGCTTATTTTGCAAATTAGCTACTTTTGCAGATTCGTAAAGTTCTTTTATGTAATCTAATAGTAGTTTTGTAACTGCTTGTTTCTTTGATAACTTATGAGCTATATGACGTGCTTTTCTATCAAGATAAATGTAATACTTTTTCTTAAGCGTAATTAATTTTTGAGTCATAATAACCATTTATTTGTTATCTTTAATAAAACTTTCTGAAACCGCCACCCGAGTAATATGTCGCCTAACATATGCGCTTATACGCAGTTTTTCCGAAGGAAAAATTGGGGTGGAGCCGAGCGGTAGAGCGAAGGCGGAACCGTATAAGCGCTGTTAAGTCCCTTTTTCTGAAAGAAAAAGTCGAGAATTTACGAAGTAAATTCGGAGAAGTCAAGGTCGGCGAGCTATTTTTTCCTAAACAATCTTACAAGCCAACAAGAAAGTGTATAAGATACTATTATTTCTATTAAAATAATTAAATAGGTGGTAGGAATAAATTTACAGGAAGCAATTAGAGGTCTATATTCAACACCCTGACATCCTTGACAGAAATAAGAGCAATAAGATGGAATAATTGGTATAAAAGAAATTATAACAAATATTATGATTGCAAAAATAACATTCTTTCTTGTTGGATGAAAAAATTCTTTCCAATTCATATTTATTATTGAATTAATGGTTTATTTAAATCTTCCGAAAATTTCTTGTTCAATTGAAACTATCGTGCGAGCCGACCTCGATTGGACTTAACATAAGATTTATAATAAAAATTTCTTATTGGTAGCTTTGAGTTGTTCTCAATCTCAAGATTTTCTGTAAGTTATGCGCAATACATACTAACTTAAGCTCAATTTTCACTTTTTCTAAACCTCTTTTTTAAATAATTACCCTGCGCATACTGTGCAATGTGTTTTAGGTTTATGGGCTTTCTATTATTAGAATTTTAAGGAATTTAATCGCACTGTAACATATATTTTAGATGTGCGTGAGATTTATATATAAGTTTGATTTATAGTAATATGGGCTTTGAAAAAGGCTCAATCTGAAAAAAAGGCGAATAGCAAAGCTTTTCTTTTGAAGAAAATAAAACCCATGAAAAGAAAAGGTTGAAATTCTATGAAAGAAAAGTGACTTCTTAGGAAGTGAAATAAAAGCCGAAAAGGAAGGAGGAAAATAAAATGGCAGGAAATATACCAATAAAGAAGTTTAGGTGTGGTGGGATAGAAGCTGCGATATGGAGTAATAAGAAGGCAGTTAATGGGAGTGAGGTGGAGTTTAAGACTGTTAGTTTGAGCAGGAGTTTTATGAAAAAAGGAGAAAATATCTGGAGAAGTGAAGTAATAAATCTGAGAAAGGGTGATTTACAAAAGGTATTATTAGTTATACAGAAGGCACATGAAGAATTGTTTTTAAAGCATGAGCAGGGGAGTGGTGAAGAATGAGCAAAGAAGAAAAGAAATTTACTATTGCAGATTTACCTGGTGTTGGTGCTGCAACTGCTGAAAAATTAAAAGAAGGTGGATTCCACGATCTAATTTCTGTTGCAGTTGCGAGTCCCGGGGAATTAGTCGAGGCTTGTGGTGTTGGTGAAGTTGTTGCCAGAAAGATGATTAATACTGCCAGAGAAAAAGCAGGAATGGGTTTTGAGACTGGTGAAGAATTATTAAAAAAAAGAGAAAGTGTGACTAAAATTTCTACAGGGAGCAAGGCATTTGACGGTTTATTAGGTGGGGGGGTTGAGACGGGAGCAATAACAGAAGCTTTTGGGGCTTTTAGCTCAGGTAAAACTTCTTTGGCTCATCAATTATCAGTTAATGTTCAACTGCCTAAAGATCAGGGTGGAGCTGATGGGATGGTTGTTTATATTGATACTGAAGGAACTTTAAGACCTGAATTTGTTAAGCAATTAGCAGAAGCGAAGGGGCTTGATGGGATGAATGCATTGAGAAATTTAATCGGGGTAAGAGCATTTAATTCAGATCATCAGATGTTGTTAGCTGAAAAGGTTGAAGATTTGATAAGACAAGGAAAAAATGTTAAACTATTAATTGTGGATTCATTGACAGGACATTTTAGAAGCGATTTTGTTGGGAGGGGTCAATTAGCTGATAGACAACAGAAATTAAATAAACATATGCATTCTTTACTGAAGTTGGCGATGCAGCATGATATAGCAATTTATTTAACTAATCAGGTAATGGCAAGACCAGATGTGTTTTTTGGAGATCCTACAGAGGCTATTGGGGGTCATGTAGTGGCTCATGCTTGCGTCACTGCTGATACATTGTTACAATTAGGAGATGGAACGATATTGCCTGTAGGGGAATTAAAAGGCCCAATTGTTATGCCTGGAGTTAACTTTGGAGAGATGCAGGTTAATCTTTCTTACTGTGATTATGGTTCCAAGAAAGACGATATTAAAGAAATATATGAAATTGAAACCAGTAATAAGATTAAAGCTTCTGGAAAACATAAATTTTTTAGATTAAATAATTTCCAAGTTGAAGATGTTGAAGCTAAAGAACTTAAGGCAGGAGATTATTTAATGCATTTAGAGACAATTGAAATTGAAGGTAAACTACAAGAACTTCCAGTAATTGAACAGAAAGAATTAGTTACTGTTAGTGAAAGCGGCAGCGAATTTATCAAGGGTGAACTTAGGAGATTTTTGAATCAAGGATACTCAACTGATAAAGTTGTTGTTGAAAGTCTTGTTCAGCACAGTGTTGAAGGAAATGTAAATCAGTGTGTTGAAAACTATGAAACAAATAGATATGGACTAATTACTGCCCCTAAAATGTTGGATGATAAATTTGCCCAGTTGTTGGGTTATCATTTCGGGGGTGGGAATATTGATGAAAGATCTTTAAAATATAGAGATCAACGAAAAGAAGTTCTTGAACATTACTCTATGTTATACAAGGAATTGTTTAATATTGATGGAAATATAAGCAAAATTAATGACAAAAATTGCTATCAACTTTCTGTCAATAGTCTGGCAATCAGTGAGCTTGTTAGTAAGATAATAGAAAAACTTTTCTTGTTGGTATCTAAATCTCCTAAGGAAGTTGTGAGAGCTTTTATCCTTGGTTTTGTGGATGCAAAAGGATATGTGGCAAAAACCAAACCGAGAGTTGTTATAACCCAAAAAAATGGGCAAGTGTTGAACTATATACAAATGTTGTTGTTGAGATTTAAAGTTAGGTCAACCAGAAGAACTGTAAGTAAAAAGGATGGGCAAGAAGCTGAAGTTTTATTATTTGAAGGAAGAGATTTTGTGGATTTCGCAAGAGAAATTGGGGTAACAGCGAGTGATAAGCGTCATCTGATGAATGAGTGGTTGTTAGAGTATGAGACACACAAGATTAATAGGGATATTATACCTCTTTCCAGAGAAGCTCTATTAAATCTCGTGGAAGATTGTGGTTTAAAGCTTTCTGAAGTCATGCAGCAAATACCATCTAATTGTAAATTTCTTTCAAGAAGGAATTTGGGGGGAATCTTTAATGCTTTGAAAGGAGTAGAATTGAATGAAGAAAACAGGAGAAAAACTGGATTTATTGGCAAACTTCTTTCAGGGGAAGTAAGGTGGGAAAAAGTTAAGAATATTAAAGTGATGGAAAACAATGAGTCCTTATATGATATTAGTGTCCCTGGTTTGACAAATTATATAGCAAATGGGTTTGTTGTTAGCAATTCAACCTATAGGTTATATTTAAGAAGGGGTAAGAAGGGAACAAGAGTTGCTAAATTAGTAGACGCACCAGCTATGCCTGAAGGCGAGATCGTGTTTCAGGTAACGGGAGAAGGGATTAAAGATGTGGAGGTTTAACCCTCTTTTCTTTTTTTACCATACAATTTAAAAATCTACGGAATTCCTTTTTTTAATGGCAAGCTTAAGATCACAGATAGAATTAATGGCGCCTGCAGGTTCTTATGAATCTTTAATGGCTGCAATTAAGGCTGGAGCTGATTCTATTTACTTTGGGGTGGAACAATTAAATATGAGATCAAGAAGTGCGAATAATTTTACTTTAGAGGATTTAAAAAAAATAGCAACAATATGCAAGAAAAATAAAATTAAAAGTTATTTAACGTTAAATACTATTGTTTATGATTATGATTTTAATTTAATGAAGAAAATTTGTGATAGTGCTAAAAAATCCAGAATAAGTGCTGTGATTGCATGCGACATGGCTGTCATAAATTATGCTAGATCTATAAATTTGGTAGTTAATATGTCTACACAAACCAATATATCTAATATTGAAGCTGTAAAATTTTATAGTCAGTTTGCTGATGTGATTGTTTTAGCCAGAGAATTAAATTTAGGGCAAATTAGAAATATTTGTAAAGAGATTAATGAACAAAAAATTAAAGGGCCGAGTGGAGAACTGGTAAAGGTTGAAATATTCATACATGGTGCACTTTGCGTTGCTGTTTCCGGAAAGTGTTATATGAGTTTAGCAACTTATAATGCATCTGCTAACAGAGGAGCTTGTTTGCAAAATTGTAGGAGAAGTTATAAGTTAATTGATGATGAAACCGGAGATGAATTAAAGGTAGAAAATAAATATATAATGTCACCTAAAGACTTGTGCACAATAGGCTTCATGGATAAAATATTAGAATCTGGCGTTTCTGTTTTAAAAATTGAAGGGAGAGCTAGAAAAGAGGATTATGTTTATACAGTTGTTAGGGTTTATAGGGAAGCAATTGATAGTTATTTTAATGGAGAGTATACTAAAGAAAAAATTAAAGAATGGAATAAAAGATTAGAAGCTGTTTATAATCGTGGATTTTGGCAGGGGGGTTATTATTTAGGCAAGAAATTGGGAGAATGGAGTGGGGGCTATGGGTCTCAAGCCAAAGAAGAAAAAACATTTATAGGGCAGGCTAAGAATTATTTTAAAAAATCTAAGATAGCTGTTTTTGATTTAATTTCTGATTCTTTGAAAGTGGGTGATAAGATTTTAATTACAGGATCTACAACAGGTGTAATTGAGTCCAATGTTGAAAGCATATATGTAGATGATAAGGCAGTAATAATTGCTAAAAAGGGTGATGAAATTTCTATACTCATTAAAGAAAGAGTAAGAAAGAAAGATAAATTGTATGTTATCAGAGAGAGGAAATAAAAGATGCCTAAAATTATTTATTATCGTGATAAATGCATAGGCTGCTGCTCTTGTTTAGAGCATTCTAATTTATGGAAGATTTCTAAAGAAGATGGCAAGGCTATATTATTAAACTCTGAAAAGAAAAAAGATACTTATGTAAAAGAGATAGATATAAGCGAAGTTGAAGAATCTGTTAAAGCAGCTAAGGATTGTCCTGTGGGTATTATAAAGGTTAAATAAATACTATTTGTTAGGATACTATTCTTAAGATTTAGGTTTGAAGAGAGTTGCCTTATAATTTATCGCTCCTGCGAGGACTTTCAGGGCTTTTCTTTTCCTAAAAGAAAGGCTTTTTTGAACCTCGGTCACAAGCTCCGCAAGCTTGTATACTATCCAGACTATACTACAGGAGCACAATATATGTTTGTAAATTAGTATTTAAAAACTTTTATAAAGGGTTGAAATTGTTTCTACATAATGGAAAGATCAGTATGCATCTCATGCAAGAAGGAAATTGTAAATGATCCTGGATCCGTGAGTTTTACTTGTCCTGTTTGCGATAAAATCAAGATTTCCAGATGTAAAAACTGCAGGGAAATAAGTGCTAGATATAAATGTGAATGTGGTTTTACTGGTCCTAATTGAGGTTTTAAATGGCTAAGGTAATAATAACTTTTAAAATAATGCCTGATGATGTAGGCGTGAATTTAGATGATTTAAAAAACCAGATAATTAAGAAAATAACTAATTTTGGAGGCATAATTACAGAAGAGAAAAAAGAGCCTATTGCATTTGGCTTAATTGCTTTAAATATGACTTTTAACTTAGATGAGGGCAAAGGAGATACTGAGAAATTAGAAGAAGAGATATGTAAAATTGATGGAATACAAAGCTGTAGTGTTATTTCTGTTAGCAGAGCAATGGGTTAATTTTAAATATTCTACAATTTTATGTTTTTTATGGTTAATGAACTATTTACACCTGAACAATTGAAAGAATTGCAGGATATATCTAAACTAAAAGGGGAAGAGCAAAATAAGAAATTTAATGAATTCCTGAAAAAATGCACTCCTGAACAAGTAGAGGCTTTGAAGCATCAATATGGTGGGAATGAATGCCCTTTTTGCCTGATTAAAGATGGAAAATTAAAAAGCAGTATTTTGTATAGAGATGAAAAGGTAATGGTTGTATTTGATATTAATCCAGCTAGTAAAGGTCACGTGTTAATAATACCATTAGATCATGAGGGCTCTATTATTAGATCCAAAAACTATAGAGAGATAATGGAAGTTGTGCAGAAAGTTGCTCAGGCTGCAATGGATATTTTAAAAGTGGATAGCATCAATATATTGGTTGGTGATGGGGCAAATGCAGGGCAGAAAGTTGCTCATGGCTATGTTCATGTGATACCAAGAAGCGAAAACGATAAAATAAATTTAAATTGGGAAAAGATGGATATTAGTGAGAAAGAATCTGAAAAATTGATAAAAGATTTCAGTGAAAAATTAAAAGCAGTTAAAAAAATAGAGATTAAGCCTGTAA
Source organism: Candidatus Woesearchaeota archaeon (assembly GCA_023246445.1). Taxonomy (GTDB): domain Archaea; phylum Nanobdellota; class Nanobdellia; order SCGC-AAA011-G17; family JACQNH01; genus JACQNH01. The sequence goes on along the minus strand of JAHFIJ010000004.1, from coordinate 8,423 downwards.
AAATTGTTAAAAAGATTAAAGGTGTGAAATTTGGTGAGAGAATACCATAAATAATAATAGTTGAGAGTGCAACGTGGTTCGGAGCGAAGCGACGGGGTTCAAAGAAAACAAAGTTTTTTGAGAAAGTTCAAAAATTATGTGTGGACTGGCGGAAAATTTTAATTAGTAAGGGATGGCTCTATTTTTTCTTTTCAAATAAACTCCAAATAATATATACTGCAATCACAGGTATTATAGAATAAATTAGAAGATCCATCCATTTTACCCATGGATTCATTCCAATCATCGAATAATCGAAACCATGAAATAAACTTTGATATATTACCCCTATAAATAATCCTATCAGTATGGATAAAACTATTTTTAAGATTCTTGGTTTGAAGTTCATAAGATCAGAATATGAAACAGGTATATAAACATTGCTGTAGCTTTGTTGTGTGGCATGATTATGAAAAATTAGCACATAAAAAAGCAGTTAAATCTTCTGATCTAGTTAGGAGGGCACTTGTTGAATACCTTAAAGAAAAGGGTGCTTTAGATAAAAAGAAAGATTATCTTTAAAATTATTCTGTAATTTCCCATGAACCCTGTTTTCTTCCACCAACTCTTAATAACCATCCTTTCTTCTTCAGTTTCTCAAGATATTCTTTAACTGTATCGGGAGTAATATTGAGCTCCTTAGCTATCTCTTCTCTAGTAATCGACTTGTTCTTCTTTATTACATCGATTATTTTCTGTTCTAATTCGGTTGGCTTTTGGGGGGTCTTTTGGGGGGTCGGTGGTCTTTGGAACGTTACAGTAAAGAAGCTGGTAAAGTCAAACTTAGGGGCAGGCAACTTCTTTTTTATCCATGTTTTCAGTTGTAGATTCTGAATGTTTTGTATAAAAGTCTCTATTTGACTTAAATTTCCCTATAAGCTCATTTATATCTTTTTTAAGTTGTTCTGTATCCATAAATTCCTATAAGGGGTTAGCCCTTAAAAAACTTTTGAATTAAGCCCGCATACCCACCGATAAGTTAATAGAGAAATAGTAAGGTGCGATTTATAAACGCTTAAAGAAAAATAGTAAACTATAATAATTCAGTAATATTCCATGAAACTATAATGGTAAGACAAAAATTAAATAAACACTCTAATAATATTAAAGATTAGATTACCATAGAAATTTGTTATTACATAAGCTAATAAAAATGTTGGGACAAATGGAATTCCTTCTTTGATTTGGATTAGTTTTATTTTTGCCTTTTTTAATAAAGATATCTGCTCCTGGTCTATCCCTAAAGAGGATATTTTAAATCTGGATTTTATTTTTTTATCTATAATCCAGTCTCCAGGCGTTAATCTGTTAATTGGTATTGTTTTTATCATTGAAAAAGACTCTATGGATTTGAAAATTGTATGCAATATTGGTATTAACAGCAAAAATACTGAAAGAGAATAAAGAAGAGATTTTATTAGATTAATATCCTGCAGATTAGCCATTATAAAAATCATTAATGAGAAAAATACAGCTAAAAAAAGATAGTATTTATGTTCTTTAGATATAGCTTTAAGATTATTTATGAATTCTTTTGGACGTCTCATTATTTTTATTAGTGCGAAAAAAGTTCCATATAAAGAGCCAACAATAGCAAGATTTACTAAGAAGTCTATTGGTGATGTTAAAAAGATATCAAATTTTATTATAGGAAACGTTAAGGGGATTGACAGGGCGATTAATAATTTTGTGTCCCCCCCACCCCATTGCCTTGCATAGTATAATAACAGAGAAAACATTAATAACAAAATAAAGAATTTTAAGGCGGTTAAAAGAACATTATAATTGTTTTGAATCAGTGAATATAAAATGACTGTGATAATTGAAATTAATAATAAAGTTAAACTTGCTGAGTCTAAAACCTCTCTTTTTTTAATATCTGTAAAAGCGGATAATAACAGGATTAAAAGGGCATAAGCGAATAATAGTGTTTCCAGCATTAAAGAGCTATAATGCATTAGATTTATAAATTTTTTTAAGTTGTTAAGGGGATGGTATTAATTGCTGGAGCAGGTCCAAGCGGCAGTTATTTGGCTTATCTGCTGGCTAAGGAAGGCTTTAATGTTAGGGTATTAGAAGAGCATTTTACAATAGGCAAGCCTGTCCAATGCACTGGTGTCGTGACTGAGGCAATAAATGATGTTTTGAAATTAGATTCTTCTATTATTGTAAATAAAATCAAAAAAGTGAAGGTATATTTTAACAGAGATAGTGTAGAGGTGGATATTGGCAAGGGGGATTATATCCTGGATAGATGCAAATTTGACAGATATTTAGGTGAAATGGCTGAAAGCGCTGGGGCTGAGATTTTATTTAAACATAGATTAAATTCTGCTACTATTGAAAATGAGAAGGTTAAATGTAATACAAATAAAGGGGTGATTGAAGATGAGATTTTGGTTGGTGCTGACGGGCCTTATTCAAGAGTTGGAAATTCTTTTAATATGCTGAATGGAAGGAAATATAAAACTGCAATACAATACAGGGTTAAAGGTAATTTTGAAGATGAAGTGTATAAAATTTATCTTGGTTATGGGGAATTTGGCTGGGTCGTGCCTGAGAATAAAAATTCTGCCAGAGTTGGTATTGTGGGGGAGGGAAATTTAAATTTAATTTTTAAAAAATTATTAAAAGTTATTAAGATAAATAAAATATTAGAAAATCAAACAGGGATGATTCCTTTATTTAATTTTAATACTCCTTTAAGTTATAAGAATGTTTATTTAATTGGGGATGCTGCAGGATTGGTTAAAGGGAGCACGCATGGTGGGATTGTCTATGGGTTAAATGCAGGCAAAATATTAGCTAAGGTAATCAAAGAAGGAGGAAATTATGATAAAGAAGTTAAAAAGAAAATAGGGAAAGAGCTATGGATTAGTCTAAAAATAAGGCAGATGATGAGCTACTTTAAAGATGGGGATTATGAGTATTTAATGAGGTTATTTAAGCAGGAAAAGGTTCTGGAATTAATGCAAAAATATAACAGGGATTTTCCATCTAAGTTTTTAGTTAAATTATTATTGACAGAACCTAGATTTTTGAAATTTCTTAAATTAATGGCCATTTGAAAGGAGAGGCAATAAAGTTCTGAACTGCTGGTTCTTTTAAGAATTCTGATAATGTATGGCAGTAGCCTAGGGTTGGAACTGTTAATAAAATCAAGATTACAACTATATAGATAATTGGTATGGTTATTGCTGTAAATTTGCTTGCCTTGCTTGCAAATAAAATAATATAAAATTGTATAACCAAATAAATAACAGCATATGTCCAGTCTAATAAAAATAATGGTGCAAGAAAACCTGCAATTATGGCAGTTATTAATTGCATAGGCATTTTAGTTTCCATTATGATAAAAAACGATGATAAGATCATTATCGGAGCTAATGTTATTTTTAATTGTGTAGCTATTGAGGCGCCTGCAAATAATGAGCCACCGAGAACAAAATAAGGCAATATTTTTACAATTAATGCTGATATTAATGCTGATTCTATTAATAGCTTGGTAAAGCCTGCCAGTAAAATAACTATTAAACTTAGAATATATTTTAATAATTTAGTTTTAGCCATTAATATAGCAAAGACAAATAAGAAGAATATCTGGAATGGGTTTTGGATAATAAACCGTAGTATAATCGCCAGATATAATAAAGAATCATTGAAACATACTGGAAATTGAACCATTTTTGCCTCTTTTTGCAAGAATCTAACTACTTGCTAAACTCAAGAAAACTTTATATATTAATAAAGTTATTTGTTTTAGATGAAAAGTAAGAGAGGTGCAGGAGAATTTGGTGTTGGGGTATCTATTTTTATCTTTATTATGGCTCTATTGATGGTTATTTACCTTTTATTGATACCACCTGAGGAAAGGAATAAGGTTTTGGAAGATAGAAATGTATTAAGTGCTGATTGTGAAAATGACTGCCAAATAAGCCTAGACAGATGCAGAGATGATTGCGATACTTTTGATTGCAAGATAAGATGCAATGATGATTTTAGAAACTGTAGAGATGGCTGTATAAGGAGCGGGAATGTTATTGGTGGAAATTTATTATTAAGTGAAAGCCCTGGGATTGTAAGGCCTATACAAAATTTTAAATTTAGTGCAGATTTAAATCCAATATCTTTATTTTCACAGGTTAAAAGAGTAAATGTTGCTTTACCTAAATCCCTGTATGTTGAATCGTGGTTATTTGGCGGGGATGCAAAATCATTAAATTTTAATTCTCCAAAAGATGTCAAAAAGATTTCTTTAGTGTTTTTCCCGGGAGAGAAGAATGGCATTTTAGAAATTAGATTAAATGAAAATATTATTTATAGCGGGAATGCTGAGGCAAATGATTTACCTATAGACTTACCAATTAGCTTATTAAAAGAAAATAATAAATTAAGTTTCAGTGCTAAATCCAAATGGTTATCAAAAAGCTATTTTAAATTAATTGACTTAAGTTTGGCCATGGAACTTTTTCAAGAAAATTTAATAAGTAATAGAAAGTTTGTTTTAACCAAAGATGAGGTTGTTGACATAAAAAGGGCTTTCGTTAGTTATTTTATTTCCTGCAGCAATATAAATACAAGACAAGGAAGCTTAAGGATTGATTTCAATGGCAAAACCCTATATGATGATATAGTTTTTTGTGATGCCGGAAGACCAAGCTTAGATATAAGCAGCAGTTTAATAAGAGAAGGAGAAAATAAAATTGATTTTGTTTTGAATCCCAGTGGAGATAATGGCTATGATATAACTGATTTGAAGTTTAATGCAGATATGAGAAATTTTGATTTTCCAAAATACAGATTTGATATTGGAAGAAGACAGTTTGAGGATGTAGCAAGTGGAAGAGCGGATTTATTATTGCATGTATTATCTGTTAATGATGGCTTAAGGAAAGAGGCTTCTGTTAATGTTAATGGCGCTGAACTTTATTTTAATACAAATAATGCATTTATTACTTTGGATTTAAGCGAGTATATGGTTGTTGGAAGCAATTTTATTAAGATTGTGCCAAGAGAAGCATTTGAAATTGAAAGACTAGATATAGTTATTGAATAAAATGGCAAATGATGAAGAAGATTCCAAAGAGATTAGAGTTAGGAATGAGAGTTCTGGAGGCAATTATTTATTATTACTCGTATTGATTTTTATTATAGTTTCTGTTGGGTATTTATATTATAATAAGGGGGGTTTTAGTGGAATACAGAAGTTTGGCGGGGATTTTGTGTCAGGAAGATTAGATAAATTTATTTCTCCAATTAAAAATATATGGGGCAATGAGCCTTTGGCTACAAAAGAGATTAAAAAGAAATTAGCTATGGAATTGTATAATGTGCCTAAAGAGATTGAGTTTGGGAGAGATTTAATCTTTGGCGCTGATATTGAGTATGGGGATGATTTTGATTTAAAAAAATATGGCGTTAGTAAAATTAAGTATACTTGCGGGGTATTTGAAAAGAAAAAGGATGAAACTAAATTACATTTGTCTGGAGACTTTTATGAGCGTCCTAAAAGTTGTATTATTAAAAATTCTAACTTAGAAGAATTGAAAGAATTGAAGAATCCAGATCTTTATTTAGGGATGAAATTAGAGTTTTCTAAAGAATCCAAATTTTATTTAGATTTTTATACAGTATCTAATGATTTAGATAGAAAAGATATTGAAGAATTAAAATCTTCTATTATAACTGAAGATGGTGGGCCATTGAAAGTTAAGATGCAATTTTCTTCGAGTAGGAAAACTAATGATCCTTTATTAGAGGGGTCTACTGATTTTTTTAATATTTACTTGTCGAATAACTGGAGAGATGGAAGAATATTATTAAAAAATCTAATTATAGAATTTCCAAATGGTGTTGCTCCAATATATTGTGATGGATTTAATCCCCTTACTCAAGATTTGGAAATAAAAGATAATGAGAAATTCTTTAGTTGTCCTGTTAGTGTTTTTAGCATTGAAGATGAAAAGATTTATAGCAGAGTAATCGCAAAGGCTAGTTATGATTTTACTATGGAAACGACGAGTTCTGTTAGTATAACCAAGGCTAAAGAAGATAAACCTAAAGAAGGTGGTGAACTTGATTAAAGTTTTTATTTTATTAATTATTCTATTAGTTAGTGCATGCTCTACGTTGGATTCTTTAAGAATGAATGTTGAGAAAAAATTTATAAAAGGGGATGCTGAAAAAGAGCAAGTTGATTTAACTCTTAGCGGGAGAAATGCAGAATTAAATGTCAAGCTACAATCAAGATTTCCTGATAAGGTTAAAAGCGGGAAAATAAAATTTAATATTGATTTCGGCAAAGCAGATTTTTCTGACAGTTACCCTGTTTTATTGCAAACTTTATATCTCCCTGTCATTAATAAGGTGGAAAATAAATTTACATCTTCTGAGATTATGAAATCTATTGAAGGGAAAAAAAGCCTTATAAGCTCTTTTGATGTTAAAGTGGATAGTTTTATTCCCATGGCAAGCTTGTCGAGTGAGCTTACTTATCAAGGTTATTCAAGAGCTAAATTTAGTGGATGCATTACTATGGGCTTGGATGATTACGATATTAAATGCGGTGGCTTAGGCAAGAGTTTAGTAGACTCTAATATACCTGGAAGCGAGTTTAAGATAAATGAGATTTCTGTTGCAGATATTAATACTGAAGAAACTAACTCTTATACTTTTTATATTTCTTTTACTAATATTAAAAAGGGCGATGTGGAGAATTTGGATATATCTTTTGAGAATTTCCCATTTCTTAAAGATTCAGAGTGTAGGGCAAGCTTAGATGAGGATGATAATAAAAATATTAAATGGAAAAATGAAAGGGAAGGAGAAACCTATTGTAAGGTTTATTTAGACAGGTCTTTGAATTTAGAAAATGGGGTTAAGAAGTTTGATGGGTATCTCTGGATGAAGTATGATTATAGTTTAAAGAAAGACGTTAAATTCGCAATCGAGCCATAACATTTATAAAGGTGTTTTGTTTTTAGAGAGGATATGAAAAAGAGGCTGTTATTAATTTTTCTAGCAATTTTAGTAGTTTTAATTATTTCTTGCACTACAAGTAATACCGGCGATTCAAGAGGATTTTATAAATATACAGGAAACTCAGCTTTAGAGGCAAAATTTGTTAAAGATGCACCTGTTTCTTCTGAAAAAGAGTATTATGAAACTGGCGAATTAATTGATGTTGAAGCGGAATTATCAAATAAAGGAACAAAAAGAATATTGCCAAATACTGTAAGATTAAGATTGACCGGAGATGCCATAATACCTAATTTCTTTATTGGTGCAAAAGAGATATTATTCCCTTTATCTTTAGATCCTATTGATGAACAAACAGGCTACATTGATACAAGAATTATTGATCTTGGGCCATTGAGGTATATAGGGGAAGTAACGAGCAGAAGAAGCAAAGTGATAACGGGCCAATATTGTTATTATATTCCTGTTGTTGTTCAAACTAATATAATTTTAAGCGACAGGCAAGAAGTGATACCCAATGAAAATATACAGGCAGGAGATAATCCCCCAAGCGGAGTTCAGGTTACTTCTTTAAGCCAGGAGGTTGTTAAGGTAAGGGCTGGAGATGCATTTGGGTCAATGAGATTTAAATTTACAATTGAAAATGCAGGAAGCGGAAATATAGTTGATGATTTAGGAAGCTGCTGGGATTATGAAAAGAGAAGAAGGGAAAAGGTTAGTTTTGTTATAAAAGGACCTTACCCAATAGTTTGTGAAGAAGGAACTGTTGTATTGAGAGATAGAAAAAGAATAGTTGACTGCACAATGACTAATATTGATCCAACTAATTTAGGAAGTGTGCAAAGAGATTTAATTATAATATTAGATAATTTTGCTTATTTAGAAGAGATACCAGCTGTGACAATTTATTTAGATAAGAAATATAGTTAATTACCATTCAAACTAATTTTAGTTATACTAAACTTTAGCTATACTTTAACTTTAGTAAAGTTTATAAATACTGATTTATTGTAAATTATATGTATGTAGAAAGGGAAATAAAAGAAAAGTTTGAAAAGATATCAAAAGTCTATAATATCCTTGCTTTAGTCGGAGCAAGACAATCTGGAAAAACCACTTTTCTAAAAGAGCAAATTAAAGCCAAGAATTCGGCGTATCTGTTGTTTGATGATCCAGATGTAAGGCGGCTTTTTGAAGAAGATATCAAAAAATTTGAAATCCAGAATATTGAAGGCAAGGAAATGTCTGTTTTTGATGAGGTGCAATATGTTAGTGATGCTGGCAGAAAGTTAAAGTATCTGGGGGATAAAGGAAGGAAAGTCTGGTTAACATCTTCTTCTGAGATTATATTAAGTAAAGAGGTTCTATCTTATCTTGTTGGAAGAGTTTCGATAATCCGGCTTTAT
>JAHFIJ010000003.1 GCA_023246445.1 Candidatus Woesearchaeota archaeon | reverse complement strand
TTATAACCCCTGTTTTTTCTCCTTCTGTAATATCCTGTTAATTTGCTTACACCTATAGGCCCTAACATATACACTTTTCTTAATAATGAAGCAGCTCTTACATACCACCATTCTTTGTTTTCAGGTGCTCTATCTTGTCCTACTCCTGTTTTAACAAACCTGGCCCAAGGTGGCATTTCCATAGTTTTTAATTTCTTTAATTCTTCAGCAGTTTTCTCTATTAATCTTCCTGTATCCACATCATGAATTCCTGTCATTGTTTTAAAGCCTCTAAACTCTTTTAAAAGTCTTTCGTTTGTGCTTTTTATTAAAAAATACGTTCAAAACCTTTATAAGCATTTTTTATCTAAATTTCATTATGGAGCCCAGCAGCAATAAAGTCCCAAGAAGTATTGGTGTCATTTTAGATGGCAATAGGCGTTTTGCCAAGAGATTAATGCTAAAGCCATGGAAAGGTCACGAGTGGGGGGCTAAAAAAGTGGAAGAGCTGTTTAACTGGTGTTTAGAGTATGATATAAAAGAATTAACCTTATTCTGCTTCTCAATTGAAAACTTTAATAGGCCAAAAGAAGAATTTGATTATTTAATGAATATTTTTAAAAAGGAGTTTACTTGTTTATTAACAGATGAAAAAATTTACAAAAATCAGATAAAAGTAAATTTCATTGGTAGATTATGGATGTTGCCGAAAGATTTACAGGAAATCCTATCTTCTGTAATGGAAAAAACCAAAAATCATAAATCTTATCAGGTAAACTTTGCTATTGCTTATGGTGGTAAACAGGAAATAATAGATGCAGTTAATAAAATTAAAAAGAATCAAAATATAAAAGAAGTAAATGAAGAAGTTTTTAAAGAAAATCTAAATTTGAATTCTAATATAGACCTGATCATAAGAACTGGTGGAGAAAAAAGAATATCTAATTTTTTAATATGGCAGGGCAGTTATGCAGAATTAATTTTCATTGATAAATTATGGCCTGAATTTAGTAAAGAAGATTTCGTTGAATGCTTGAAAGAATATAGCCTAAGAGAAAGAAGGTTTGGAAAATAATTAAAAAACACCTCTTTTAGGGATTAAATTAATTATTAAGGTTTCAGTTGTCTCATCAACACCAGTCCCTTTCATATTTATAACGCAATGATTTATTCCCAAATCGCTGCCAGTATCTTCCACTATTAATTTAACCTTAGCCTGTTTTCCGGAAGCTAATTGATATTGCTTGGATTTGTCTTTTCTTTCTTTTTGGTCCACAAAAGAGCAGGATAGCTTAGGATCTCCGCTTTCTGCATCAGCCATCACAGAGATTGGGCTATCTTCAAAGTTCGCAATTATCACATCTATATATTTAGAAGATTTCTGAGGCAAATCAATGCTGGTAGGATTTAAAGTTAATAATTGATCAACCCCTGAAATTTTTCCAATTTCAGTATCAGCAGCCTCAAAAGCTCTCAAACTTAGATTAGTTACTTTAGCTATAACTCCTCTTATAAAAACTAAACCCAAACTCAATAAAGTAACGCCTAGAATAATAACAATAATCGTAGTCATAGAAAGTTCAATCGCACCCTTTTTTCCTCTTTTCACCATAGAATTTTATTATTTAGATAGTTAATAAAGATTTCGTAAAAAATACACTAGTGCATTAAGTGGGCTTAAAAAATGAACTATGCAATCGGAGCAGAGCTCACGGGATATTAAACCCGGAAAGGAATAAAGTTTTCTATTTTAAAATACACTATGTCTAAAATAATAGAAATATTTATAAAGTCTAAAGTATATAGAAATTATAGGTTTTACATCGGTTTACTTCCTTTCGAAGAAGACCATTGATTACCTCCTGTGTTGATCATGTTCACTCTGTGTAACAGAAGTGAAAGGAGGTAAACGAAATGTGAAATCTGTAAGTGTGGGTTGTGTAATAATCTTACGAAGATTATTGAATCAAAAAAGGATTGGAGGGAAACACATTCCTGAAAATCTATGTTTAAGGTGGATTAAGCATCTTCCAAAAACAGAGCATAAAAATGCTTTAAAGGATTGGGAGAGGTGTATAAAAGAAGGTTTGGTATTAACAAAACCAAAACCTTCTGGAAGACACGTTTTCTTGAATCCAAGAAGACTAGCTGAAATCTACCAATTGGTTCAGTAAAATAAGTAAGAAAAAAGCACAAGACTATTGCCTATCCATCACCACGATGGTGGATAGGCTATCCATATATTTAAATGTTTCGGTATAAAAAAAGAGGTGAAAAAATGCGAGTGGAAACTAAACAAATGGTAAAGAGTGAATGGGGAGAATTTTGTAATGTAATTGGCGTTAATCCTAGAAATAGAATCTTAGAATTTTTAATAGAAACTAAGGGAGTAGATTTTACGATTGGTGACATAGCACGAGAAATAGGATTAAACCGTGCAACAACTTATAATACAATAGAGGAATTAATTAAAGAAGGCTATATAATCCTAACCAGAAAGGTAAGCGGAGCACAACTGTATAAGCTTAACACAGAAAAAAATGAAGTTAAAGTATTAATAGAAACTTTTAACTTAGTGTTAAAAAGAATTGTTGAGGAATCGCAAATTAAACAAAGAGTAAGGATTTAATTTTCTTTTTCAATAACAATCTTTCCATCCTCTAAAATTATCCTTAATTCTTTTTATTTTTTAAGACCAGTTAATGCACCAGAGAACGTAAAAAATGGGACAGGGGGGATTTGAACCCCCGATACTACGGTGTCCATATAAACTTCAGCCGTATGCTCTCCCAGGCTGAGCTACTGTCCCAAAATAATTAAAACAAGTCTTCTTTTAAAAGTTTCTAAATTATTTTTTTACCCTGATTAATATCATAGCTAAAATTGCCCCTATTAAGTCAGATACTAAATCCAGAGTAGTGTTCAGATAACCGCCAACACCAGTTTCAGGCACTAAAACAGTTGCAATAAACTCTAATATCTCATTCAAAGCACCAACACCTAATCCGGCCATTATAACAACAATAGAAATAGCCGTCCACTTATTAGATCTTAATTTAGGTTTTATCAATTCATACATTAAAATAGTAGCAACACCAAACCCGATTATATGCACAAACTGATCATATTTTAGTATTGGATAAGCTTTAGATAATGGAATTAAAATAGTCTCATATAATCTTACACCTCTAATATAAATCCCACCCCCAGACATATGCATTAATGCCCATACAGTTAAACCCCATAAAACACTATTAGAATAATTAACCTTCTTATTTGTTAAAGCTATCAATATTAATAATATTACAATAATCCCTACATAAATAAGAAACTCATAATTCTTTTTAGCGCTGAATAAAATAGTAAAGAGCATTATAGTTATTATGTTTACAACTAAAATTGGTATTTGTTCTCTTTTTATTAGCATAGTCTATAACTATTATTTGTCTATAAATATATTTTGGTTAACCTACATTGTAACGTTAAAGGGAGTTTTGAAACCAAAGATTTTATAATGTTATTTTTGTATTAAAAATAATTTCTAATCTTTCTATCACATGGGGTGTCAATTTTAACTTTTTTGCTTCTTCAAAAGTGAACCATTTTACTTCTTCTGTTTCATTTAAGGCTTGTGGCTCACCAGAAATAATATCTGCCACAAAACACATATTTATTATTTGTTTTTCATGAGAATGACTTTCAACATACTTAATATTATCTATTTCTACACCCACTTCTTCAAGAATTTCTCTTTTTAATTCCTTCTCAATTATGTCTTGTATGTTTCCTATGGTAGTTAGGTTTCCTCCTGGTAAGCCCCAGTAACCTGGCAAGACATCTTCGTCTTCGCTTCTCTTGCACAATAGAACTTTCCCGCCATTAATAAGAGCACATGCAAGCACAATCCTAAATGTCGGTTTTCCCCCCATAAAAATATTAGAAAAACAACGCTTAAAAAACTATTTGTTGATTATTGTGATAGAGTAGCTAATCAGTTACTCAAGAAGAAAGAATTTTTAAACCTGAAAAAATACTAAAAAACTATGAAATTTCCTGAAAAATATAATCCCCAAGAAGCAGAAAGAAAATGGCAGAAGTTCTGGGAAAAATCTAAAATATATAAATTTGATCCAGATAGTAAAAAAGAAATATATTCCATAGATACACCCCCCCCAACAGTTTCAGGCAAGATGCATATAGGCCACGCCTTTTCATATTCACAACAGGATTTTATAGCTAGGTTCCACAGAATGAAGCAAGAAAATGTTTTCTATCCTTTTGGAACCGATGACAATGGATTGCCAACAGAAAGATTAGTTGAAAAATTAAAAAATGTTAAATCTACTAAAATGTCAAGGCAGGAATTTGTTGCTTTATGCCAAAAGACAATTACAGAAATTAAAGAGGATTTCATCAATGACTGGAAATTTATTGGAATGAGCTGTGATTTCTCTACAACATATTCAACCATAGACAAGCACTGCATTAAAACATCGCAAAAATCTTTTTTAGATTTATTTAAAGAGAAATTAGTTTACCAGCATGAAGCCCCTTCAATGTGGTGTGTCCAGTGCCAGACAGCAATAGCTCAGGCAGATTTGGAAGATAAAGAATTAGATTCAAGTTTTATAGATGTTCATTTTGAATTAGAAGACAAAACTAAAATAACAATAGCAACTACAAGACCGGAGTTATTAGCCGCCTGTGTTTGTATCTATGTTCATCCAAATGACAAAAGATACAAAAATTTAGCAGGGAAAAAAGCTACAGTTCCATTGTTTAATCAAAAAGTCAGGATTTATGCAGATGAATCAGCAGATCAGGATAAAGGGACCGGGGTTTTAATGATATGCAGCTATGGAGACAAATATGATGTAGAAGCAGTAAACAAAAGAAAATTAGAGCCTAGAATTATTTTCACAAGAGATGGAAAATTAAATGAATTAGCAAAAAAATATCAAGGCTTAGCCATTAAAGAAGCAAGAAAGGAAATAATTAATGATCTGGAAAAAGAAAAGTTGTTAGTTAATAAAAAACTAATAAAGCACATAGTTAATGTTCATGAAAGATGCGGAACAGAAATAGAGTTTTTAAGCACAAAACAATGGTTTATTAAAATTTTAGATAATAAGAAAAAGTTCATAGATGCAGGAAATAAAATAAAATGGTATCCTGAATATATGAAAAAAAGATATATGCATTGGGTTGAAGGTTTAAACTGGGACTGGTGCATCTCAAGGCAAAGGCATTTTGGAGTTCCATTTCCGGTTTGGTATTGTAAAAAATGTAATTCTATCTTAATAGCAGAAGAAAAGGATTTGCCAGTAGATCCATTAACAAATAAACCCAAAAATAAATGTAAATGTGGTTCAGATAATTTTGAAGGTGAAAAAGATGTTATGGATACTTGGGCTACATCTTCAGTAACTCCTGAAATTATTCTTAATTGGGTAAATGATCCGGGTTATAATTTAGATTTTAAAAAAATGCACCCTTTGTCTCTAAGGCCGCAGGCTCATGATATTATTAGAACATGGGCTTTTTATACAATCGTTAAGAGCATTTATCATCATAATGAGATTCCGTGGAAAAATATCATTATTTCAGGTCATGTTTTAGATCCCAAAGGAGAGGCTATGCACAAATCAAAAGGGAATGCAGTAGAACCTGCAGGAGTTTTGGAAAAATATGGTGCAGATGCCATGAGATTTTGGGCAGCAGGCTCTAAATTAGGTGAAGATTTAAGATATTTAGAAAAAGATTTAGTAACCGGGCAGAAAACAATTACAAAGTTATGGAATGCTTCTAAATTTTGTTCAATGCACCTGGAAAATTATGATTATTCTAAACCTAAAAAATTAGAGATATTTGATGAATGGTTATTAAGAAAATTAAATAAAATAATCAAAGAATGCACAGAAGCATTTGAAAATTATGAGTATGCTGCACCTAAAAGTTTAGTAGAAAATTTCTTCTGGAATACTTTCTGCGATTATTATTTAGAGATTGTTAAGTTTAGATTATACAATTCGCAGGGAGATCCTAAAAAATCAGCGCAGTATGTTTTATATAGCTCTTTGTTAAGCATTTTAAAATTATTTGCATCCATAACACCCCATGTCACTGAAGAGATTTATCAAACAATGTTCAGGGAAAAAGAAAAATCAATTAGCATCCATATTAGTTCATGGCCTTTAATCATAGAAGCAAATCCTGATATTGAAAAAGCAGGCGATAAAGGGATTTTAATAATCTCAGAAGTAAGAAAATTCAAAGCAGAAAACAAAATGTCTTTAAAGGATCCAATTAAGTTAAAGTTAGATAAGTCAGATAAAAAACAGATCGATTTAATACTGAATGATTTAAAAACAGTATGTAATATCAAAGAAATAGAATTTAGTAATAATCTTCCAGCAGTAATAGATAAAAATGCATTAAAAATAAAGGTGGAAAAAATATAAGCAACACTCAATAATTTTGGATTCTCTTCAGGATATCCTTTATTATTTGAACTAATTTTTCTTTATCCATTTTTACTATCAACTCTTTTTAGTAACTTTAAGTAACTTTAAGTAAACTTGAAGTAATTTATAAATGTTTCTACTAGTAAGGTGGAAGTTCGGTGGGTATCTATCTTTATTTCTTTTGGCAAATTAAAGAGGGTTAAACAATTCTTTATCGTTTGTTGCAGTGTTTAGAATTTTGACTAACAGAGAGGTGTTCTGTAGCCACTCTAGAGAAATGTCAAAACGCAGGTTTTATATATTGGACGGGCTAATTTTAACTGGAGTTGATTGAACTCTTATGGAATCCCAAGAAAAATCTTATAATTATTCCAATGAATTTCAGATAGCTACGCAGATGAAAAGTTGGATGGCAATAAATCTTAGTTTTGGATGTCCATTGGACTGCGCATACTGCATACAACATAAAGATAGATTCTTTGATACATCTTCTTATCGAAGAGTTCATAAAGCAAAAATTGAAATCAATAGACTTAATTTTATTAGATCTTGACGAAGAAACACTTTTCAAGAGAAGATGCGAGAGCAAGGCGGATAAATATTGGGACAGAGGATTAGTTCACCTAGAACTTGAATTAAGTAGGCACTATTTTGAACAGTATGGCAAAGATTTATTAATATCCGGACTAGTAATTAACAACACAGGTATAAATCGTACAGTTGAATTGATACTCAGGAGGATAAGATGATAGACAAAAAACCAGAGAAGATAAGAAAGCAGTTTATAATAGTTAAAAGTCTTGTTGTAAATGAAAAAGGTGAAGTCTTGTTTGTTAAAAGGAATAAAAAGGAAATGAAGCAAGCTCACAATAAATGGGAATTCCCAGGAGGAAAAATAGATTTTGGCGAGTCTCCAGAGCAAACTGCAGAAAGGGAAGCAAAAGAGGAATCTGGTTACGATATTAAAGTAGAATATGTTCTGCCAAAACTACTCTCATCAAAATGGGAATCTCCAGAAAGAGAGGCTCAACAAATTTTGATATGCTATGTTTGTAGCGTATTGGGGGGGAAGATGCTTCTTAAGGATCATGGAGTTAGTGAAATAAAATGGTTTAAAGTAAATGAAGCTCCAAAAGACGAAGATTGTTTACCTGGAACAATAGATTTTCTAAACATTTATGCAAAGGCAATACAAAAAAAAGAGATAAGGGAGGATTTCCCTAATACTCAAAATGCTATTAAATAATTTATTGACTAAAAAGCCTGGAAACGTATTAATTCATTTAGAGGTAACTGGTTAGCTACTTAGGGTTTGCCTAAGTAAGCTATATGTATTTAGCCCTCTTAATCTCCATGTGGCTAATACTGACATTATGATCCCCATTACCATTGTACCTTTTTCTGTTCTTAACTTGCTTATTTTCCTTTGTATTACTATCTCTCTTATTGCTCTTTTCGCTTTATTATTTGTTGGTTCTATCTCAGGATACAACAAGCAGGTAAACCAGTGCTCCAATCCATTCTCTATTTTATTTGCAAATTTCCTAAGTTCTGTATAGCCTTTGCAAATGTTAATACACCTTTGCATTTGTTTGATGCCCCAATTGTAGGTTCTTGTTAAGCCTGTTTTTGTATAGACTTTTGCTTTTCTTACTCTTACAAATATCTCACACAGCCATTTGTAAATTAATCTTGACTGCCCTTCATATTTTTCTGCATACCATTTGGCTTCTCTTAACAAATGGGCCCAACACCTTTGTAATATCTTTACGCATTTGGGATACGAAGTCCACCCATCACACCCTAACTTTCCTTTATTGTTTTTTGCCCTCTTGTATCGCTTATCAAGTGTAACACTGAAGCGAGCGTAATAAAAACCCAGCCCCATACATTATTTCCATTTATCTTATTCCCTGTTTCATCAGCATTAACCTGTTGTGATTTTTTTATTTCTTCTTTTATCTTCAGGAATCCAGGTCAAATTATCAATTGTTATCATAAAATTATATGTAGGCTTTACTATATTTTAAACCTTTCTAATATTAACCATTATTAAGTAGTTACTAATGCTTAAAAGACTGCTTTAAAATATATCTCTAGAATAATTTTTAAACCCCCATTATAACAAAATAAAAATGGTATTAAACACATCTCAAAAACAAAAATTAAGAAAATTTATTAATGACATAAGTAAAATTCGTGGAAGGCATACTGAATTAGTTTCAGTTTATATTCCGGCTGGTTTCGATATTAATAAAGTAGTTCAACAATTAGATCAGGAACAGTCTACAGCAGCAAATATAAAAGACAAAAATACAAGAACCCATGTTATAGAAAGCATTGACAAGATGATCCGCCATTTAAGATTATATAAAAGAACACCCGAGCATGGTTTAGCAGTTTTTTCCGGAAATGTTTCAGATAATCCGAGTAAAACACAAGTTGAAGCCTATTCCCTAGAGCCGCCAGAGCCAATACAGATTAGGTTATACAGATGTGATCAAACTTTCGTTATTGAACCATTAAAAGAAATGTTGGATATTAAAGAAATTTATGGTTTATTAGTAATGGACAAAAGAGAAGCAACTTTAGGAATTTTGAGGGGGACTAGAATAGATGTATTGCAGCATTTGACTTCTTTTGTTCCTGGCAAATTCAAAGCAGGAGGGCAAAGTTCAGCACGTTTCCAGAGATTAAGGGAAGAAGCAGCTAAGGAATTTTTTGTTAAGATTGGAAATATAGTAAACACAGAATTACTGCCGTTAAAAACGAATATCAAAGGAATAATTATTGGTGGGCCTGGAATGACAAAAACAGAATTCTATGAAGCAGATTATATCAATAGGGAATTAAAAGACAAGGTTAAAGCCATAGAAGATATTACTTACACAGATGAAACTGGATTGCATCATTTAATTGACAAAGCACAGTCTACTCTAGCAAAAGAACACATAATAGAAGAAAAGAAAATTATGGAGAAATTTTTTCAGGCTTTAGCAAAAGAACAAAATAAAACCTCTTATGGTTATGAGAAAGTAAAAAAAGCCTTGGAAATGGGTGCAGTTTCAACATTATTAATATCAGAAACTTTGGAAGAAAATAAAATATTAGAATTGGAAGCTTTAGCAGAGCAAATGTCAACAGAAATTAAAATAATATCTGTGGATACAAAAGAAGGCCAGCAGCTAAGGGATTTGGGAAAAGTAGCTGCTTTGTTAAGATATGAAATTTAATTTATTTTAAGAGGATAAACTCTGAATCTCAACCCCATCTCTTCAAGATTAGTGCCTAAAATTAATTCTTCCCCCTCTTTAATATCATAAACTAATTCATTTAAATTCGTTTCATTAAATAGAACCAAAGGTCGTCTCGGTATAGCCCCTAAACGAACAACTCTTTTTGCTCCAAAAGAAGGCTGAATGCTTATTTTAGTAACTAATCCTTGTTTATAGACTTCTAAACCAAGTTTTATACTTTCTTTTATTGGAATCAAAATTCCTGCCTGATTATACCTCCAATCTTCTGTCTGGTCTGTTCTATCCAAATAAGCCCCACTAAATGGTTCTTTTTGTTTCTTAGTGTTTAATTCCAAACAATTTCCTAATTGAGGAACCAATCTAGTCAACGAATTTAAATCAAAAGCTCTTCCCATAAAATTTCACTAAAATTCCATCTTAAAAATCTTCTGAATCATTGATTAATCTTTAGCAATTTTCCATATCTGCTCAAGGGTCTTGAAAACGTAAGAATTGAAATGAATTTGGCGAGCATAGCACATAATCTACAGAAGATTTGGAGATTGAGAGCAACCCAAGGATGTTAAAAATATTTTTTCTCGTTAAAATGTTGTTTTAAAAATAATTATGGGGCGGCGTCTGCTGTTAAAATTACGTCCGCAAAGTTATGACGCAGTGGCACACCGTCGTCTATTCTTTAAAGCGAAGCGATACGTAAAGGACAATAGTCAAGAGGCACACTCAAAACCTTAGCCCCTTTTTACCCCATATCATTAATACTATAATAAATATCGAGAATAGAATCCATAAAACATATACTGGTTTTAATATGTTGAAAGAGATCAGAATTAAAATAATAAAAATAGAAGAAAGAAAACAAATAGATAATATCTTATGAAATAATTTTAATTTATTCCATCGCATTTTAAGGTTATCAATTAACTTAGTCATCGCCTTCTCTTTTTATGTCTCTGTCTTTGTTTCCATCTGTTTCTTTGTGCTCTCCTGTTTCCTCTACCTAGTCTACCATGATGATGGCCTTGGTTTCTTCCTCTTACCAATCCCACGGCTTGCCTCATGTTTATTAGACCCAGCCTAGCTAATCTGAATATTACTGCTTCTCTTTTTCTGCCAAGATTCCCAGCAATATCATTAATCGCCATTCCAGTGTTATAATAATCCTTCAGCAGGCTTGTTTCATGTTCACTCCACTGCTTTTTGTCATTGGAGGTGATTTCAGCTTCATGTCTGTTGCTTATAATCTCTCTATCTCCTGTATTCTCATAAGAATCTCCTTCAGGATTATAAGATTCGATATAGGTGTATTTGAATCTGATTCCACCCGGGGTATATGGTTGCTTAAAGTTCTTGCCAACTATCTTTTCAGAGATATTTTCTATTAACTGGCCGATTATATTTTCATCTCCTAACCATCTCCTCATCTTTTTGATGTATTTCTCTCTTATTCCAAGAGGGATGTCTGAGAAGGGCTTTAGAGCATCTAATGATAAAAACTTTTTGCCACCTTTATGAATCTGCTTAAGCGATTGGCAATGCATAGAATCTTTTGTTAGCAGTATAACCTGTGTTTCTGGGAAATTGAACATGTCTCCTTGTTTTATTTCGCCAAATCTTCTATATTTTACTTCTATTAGATACGCATTGTTAGATGGGTCTACGACTATAAAATCAGGATAATGCCTGATATATTTGGCAGCAGGACCTTGTATTAGATTATCTTTGTCTGCAAGATCTCCGAAAGTATTCTCATAACCTGATTTTTTAACCTTGAAACCTGCTTCCTTAAACATTTGTTTAACTATCTTTTCAGCTTTTTTTCCTTTTTCAAAATTTTCTTCAATCATTTTAATGCCCTCTTTTCTTAGGTCTATACCGCATTATCCTTCTATTCACGAATTTTTCCCCCCTTACTCGGACTCTCTCATTTTTCCAGTACACTTCTTCATCATCGGCTCTCTCTTTGTCTTCTTCGGGAATCTCTTAGGGTTTAGGAGGTGTATATCCCAGTTGTTTAAGGGCTACAAGTATATAGATAATATTGTTCTGTAGTATATACTTTTACTCAGAAAATATAATGACTTTTTGGACAGCCCCAAGCCTCTTTCTATAAATATTATAGCACTCGATGTTCTGAAAATCTGGCTATCGCCTCCTTTGCTACGGCCAATTGTAGCTAAAAAAATCCGCTGGATGAAAAAATGGCTGGAAAATTGTTAATATGCTACAGCAGAATGCAGCTAGCTT
The DNA here is from genome assembly GCA_023246445.1 of Candidatus Woesearchaeota archaeon. GTDB lineage: Archaea > Nanobdellota > Nanobdellia > SCGC-AAA011-G17 > JACQNH01 > JACQNH01. The sequence continues at coordinate 43,896 of JAHFIJ010000003.1, read as the reverse complement.
TTATATGTGGAAGCAAGCAAGAAATTTATAGTAATTTTTTCAATTCAAACACAAATTGTTTGGCTCTTTCTAATGAAGTTAAAGACTTTGATTTCTTAACCCTTTCATCCATTTGGTATTGAAATTTTGAACGTTTTTCTCTTTCAAAATCAAGAGATTCTAATAAAGAATCTGCTTTAGATGCCATAAGATCCAGCGCATCTTGCTTAACATCTTCATATTTTTCAATAAGCTCTTTCTTAAGTTTGTCTCTTGCAAAGACAATTAGTGCATCTGCTGTTACTTTGTGGCTTATTTTATCCCCCACTTTATAACCAATTTTAAGTAAGACTGCATTTGCAATGTAATACATGGCATAATAAGAAGAAACAATTATTCAAAGAAAAGGTTGGTAAGTTTGAGTTTCCAGAGATACTAATTTCTGAGCTGTTTCTAATGATACATCACTATTTTCAATATACATCTCTTTAGCAGTTTCGGTTGTTTGTTTCTTTAACAAACCTTCAGCTAAATATCGCTTTACATTTGATTCGGCTTCCTTTATCCTTTTATCACTAAGCATTTTTCAACCTATAATAAGTTTCCACTCCATATAATATAACATTATTTTCAATAGCTTCTTTGACTACATTTGATTTTTTAGAATCTTTCATTCTTATAAATTCTTCTTCTGAAAATACCAAAGTATGAGTTTTTATTGGTAATAAAGAAAGAATGTTTGAAATTCGTTCTTCAAATCCCTGTTCATTTGAGATAAATATAATATCAATATCCGAAGATATTGTTGGTTTGCCTTTAGCCCATGAACCAAAAATAATAAAAACAAATAAACTTGATTTTACCTTGCTCATGATCTCATTATATAATTGCTTAAAATCTTTATTTTTCAGCAGATTCTCTTTTCTTTTACTTTCGGCTTCGTAGATTTCAAGACCGTAATATAAATTATTCAACTCGCATAAACTACTTTTGCCAACTCTCTTGTAGAGAAGAATCCCCCTACCTATTAATCTCTGGGTTGCAATATGGGTTATCCTGTAATCTGATTTAATTTTCTTTGAGATTTCCCTAATTGTCTTTGGATTTTTTTCTTCAATAAATAACTTAATTATCTTGTTCTCTGTTTCCATTATGTATATTGATACATAATATTATGTATATAAATCTTTTGAATCATGGATTAATCTTCTTTATCTGTATAATAAACTCATTAACATCGGCTTCAATTTCCTTTGTAACTGCATTAAATATTATTTTATCATCAACTTGACCATACTGATGTGCCACTATATTCCTCATCCCCTTCGCTTCTATTAATTTTTTGACTGAAATTTCATCAATTATATCTGCCTTAGCCAATGTTTCAAATGCCTTGTTATCATCTTCGGGCAGTTCCAAGCCTTTATCTTTAATAACCAGAAAAGCTAAATCAACTACAGCCTCAATAATTTTCTCAATATATCTTTCACATGCAGTTTTAGTCTTAAAATCTTTTTTATATAATTCAAAATTTTCAGGTTTTATCTTTGAAAGTTCGTTTAAGTAATTTTCAATCTCTTCAATCTTGTCTTTAATTCTTCCTTTCATATAATATTCCATTTTTTTCCCGGATTTCCTCTTTTATTTTGTCAGGAAGTGAATTATAAACCTGTATGTCTAATTTTTCATTTAATTTCCCTAAAACTTCCTTTCTAAATTTTGTAGCTTCTTCGCTAGAAATTCTGTCAAATTCAACTGCTATATCGATATCTGAAGTTAATGCTAGTTTATTCTCTACAGCTGAACCAAATAACAAAATTTTTTTAATACGGGGAAAAAATCTACTTTCAAAAATAACCTCTTTGGCTTCTTTTATCATTCTATTAATTTCAGCACCTTTTTTCAACTTAAACTCTTCCTTAAATAGTAAAAGTGCTTCTATAACCTCAAACTTCTTTCTTATGTCCCTAGAAAGCCTTGTGCGCTCCGAATCTTTTAAATTTACTCCAAATAACTGCTTTTGGATTATAACTAGTTCTCTCTTCCCAAATATTCTTCTTACATTCAAGTTTTCCTTTAGCACTCTTAATAGTCCCATTTTATTAAATTATCACCATTATGATAATAAATATCACCATTATGATAATATTTAAAGATTTCTATTTTAAAGCAATCTTCCATAATTGTTCAAAAAATTGTTTAAAAGATGTTGCAGTATGAACATCATAAATTAAAATACAGGATGCAGGTTCTTTATAATTTAAAATTAAAACCTTATCATCTCCAAATATGTCAAGCGCAACAGGGGTTATTGCAGTTAACACCCTAATTTCAGTAAATTTCATCCTTTTAAAAGCTTCATAATAATCACTTCTTTCAGAAAAAATATGATACGCTTTGATTTTATTTTTAATTCTTTTTTTCTCTTCTAAATTTAGGTAATTTTGCAAGAACTTTATCCCAATAAATCACAGAGTAATTTTTAGTGGCGTTCTATCGGGCGAACATAGTGAGCAATAGATGACAAGAATCAAGGCGAGAAAACATTTTATTTTAAAGGTATCTTTTCAAAAAGTTCGTAGAGTTCACGATTTCTTATAAATCCGATTGTGCCTGCACCAATTTCTATTGGATTAATAAACTTTAGATTGATCTGGTAAGGAATTTTATCATCAGAAGTATGGAACATGTCTTTAATTTCTCCAGAATCAGATGTAAATTTTTCAAACTTACTACTGACATATGGTTTTTCAGGTATCCCTCCCAATTCATTATGTGCTTTTTCAACATGTGATTTTTGATTGTCATTCTTATAGAATATGGAATTAAATCCTGCGAAAAATTGAAGTTTATTAATCTCTTTCACATCCTCAATTGATAATTCAACCTTATGTGAGTTATCTATTCTTATTTCATAATAAGGAAGATGGAAGAACAATAAACAAAGTGTGGGAGAGATTGGACAAAATATTTGAAGCCCATAGCAAGTATATCCTGACATACTCACTCCTTTTAGATGATGGAAAGCGCGATTATAGAATACTATTGGATTGTCTGAAATCCAAAACTCAATTTCTGTATTATTAATCAGTAGAACAGGTATTAAATCTGAGAGCAATATCCAACCTTTAAGACACACTTGAATCCCTAATAGATGTAAGTAAGGCCATTTCATTTTAATAGATGCTATATCCCCATCAGATAGGTCTTTACTTAACGGGTCTGCTCTAAACATCGGCTTAAAGATTTTTTCTGTGAAATCTTCTACCATCTTTTCCATTTCTTTTTTCTTAGTTAATGTTCTACCATGCATCATTGAGATAAATTCAAGAACCCTTATGTAATCATCTTCATAATTGAGATTAGTCCAATTCTTTTCTTTTATTAATTTATTAATTGCTGACGCTTCTCTGGATTCTAATTGAGATAGCAAAGTTTCAAGAATTGTATTCTTTGAATAAAAATATGATTTACTACATTGATGTTTTATCGGTCCTGAAATAAACTTTTTGTCTTTAAACACGTATATATTCAAATTCTTATTATCCCCTGAAAAATTTTTAAGATAAAATTCTGGAACATAATGTTGATTTTTTTGTTCTGGCATTTAACATTATGGATAATCTACATGAGAATTATCATTCCATGGATTGCATCTCCATATCCTCCTAATAGTTTTTATCCATCCTTTGAAGAAACCGTATTTTTCAATTGCCTTTAATCCATAGTTTGAACAAGATGGATAAAACCTACATTTAGCACCCATTCTATTGAATTTAGGAGATAGTTTCTTCTGATGGATATGGATAATGATATAAATTGATACTTTCTCCAGAAAATTAGGTTCTCTTTGCATGGTAAGTTGGAGTTCTTGTAACATCTGTTGAATTGCACTTTGGACATTTCTTCATCTTGTCCATTTCTCTTTGTAAATCAATGGACTTATTAGAAAATAATGCTCCGAAAGGATTACAGCACATTCCACAACCAATCATAGCATTGCTCATGGATTGACTTTTTAATTTCTTCTCATCTTCCTCAAGATAGTGCCATACATCCCCACATTGGTTGCATTTGCATTTTATTTCCTTTATCATTCCTTTCGACATCATTTCCTTTTCTGTTTCTTTTTCCTTGTTCTTTTTTTCAGTAAATTTACTTTTACATTCATCACTACAAAAAGAGTTTCCAGAAAAATCAGATTTTGCTGAAAATACGCCGACCTGTTTTCCACATTGAGCACAATTTGGCATTTTGATTCCCCTTCGAGTTTTCTCGCCCCTCGAATATATACTATTTAACACCACCTTATTATAAACTTTTCTAATGAAACAGATTTATTTATTCTCTCAATGATAAAAGAATGGTCGGTCGAGACGTAACTGGTGAGCAAGGAGACAGATATATAGTTCATGAAATACAATGCTAAACCAAATCCCTGTTTTGTTATTTAGGACTTCAAATTTATTGCAATTAACAAGAAGTTTTCAATAGCGATCCCTTATTTGCAGCTTCATTTGGCTATGATATAATAAAACTGATTGGAAGAGCTACAGAAGGAAAAAAATTACCGGGAGAAGAAATTGCAGAAAACATAAAGAATATTGGAACAATAGATACTCTAAATGGGCTAATAAAAGTTCAATCCAATGGAGAAATAAACCCAAAAATGTATGCTGTAAAAATCATGGATAATGAGCTTGTAGAAATTCATTAAATTTGTATACAATATGTTATATGTTGAAGTCAAAATTATCAAAAGGCAATAACAACCTTTAAAAAATCCTTATTTCTTATTAGTCTAATGGAAAATCAAGATTTAAAACTAAAGGTAGAAGCAGTCTTATTTATTACAGGCAGGTTTATGCTGCCAGAAGAATTTTCACCTTACTGCCACAATTCATTGGAAGATATTAAAATTGCTTTAACAGAATTAAAAAAAGAATACGATCAAAAACAGACAGCATTAGAAATCTTCAATGAAAGTGATAAATGGAAACTAGGTTTAAAACGGTCTTATAATTATTTAACTTCAAGCTTAATTTCAGATGCAGAACTAGATCGTCCATCTCAAGAAACTCTGGCAGTTATAGCCTATAAACAGCCAATGACTCAATCAGAAGTAATCAAAGTAAGAGGCAACAAAGCCTATGATCATATTCAAAGATTAAAGGAGTTGGATTTTATAATATCCGAGAAATTTGGAAGAACAAGATTATTGAAATTAACGCAGAAATTCTACGATTACTTTGACATTCCTGACACAAAATTAAAACAGGAATTCCAGAAAATAGAAACTAAAGTCTTAGAATCCTTGGAAAAGGAAGCAAAACAGATTTTAGCTGAAGAGCCTAAAACAGAAGTTAAAGAAGCCTTAGAAAATACAAAGGAAGAGTCGAAACAAAATGCGTAAGGTGTTTTTATTACTAATCTTGATTGTTATAGTAACATTTTTATTTAGATTATATTTCTCTTTTTCCTATGATAATTTTACGTTAGGTCAATCTTATTTTCATATCTACCAAACAGAAAAAATAAAAGAAAATATTATCCCACCAGGTTATGATGAGTTAAGCTATTCAGGCAGAACTATTTCCTATCCGCCATTATTCCATTATATCCTGGCATTAACGTCCTTCATTCCAAACAACTACAAAATAATCCCCGCTTTATTATTTTCATTATCTGTTATCATTGCCTTTTTAGTCTCATTAAGAATCTCAAATAATGAATGGGCTTCCCTGTTAGCTGCAGTTTTATATTCTTTTACACCCATAGCCATTAAACAAACTTTAAATTCAGTTTCAATCTACACTTTAGCAATCCCTTTAATGTTTCTAATATTATACTTCGTCATAACTCTAAAAGAAAAGCCGGTATTTAATCTTTTGATACTAACAACTGTATTGCTTTTATTTACACATCCTTTATTTTTAATTTTAACTATCTCATTTATGTTATATCCTCTCTTATTAAAAATTGTTAACATAAAAATAAATGAAAATAGAAAAGAAGCAATAATATTTTTTATTATCTTATCTTTACTAGCCGCACTTTTGATATTTAAAAAAGATCTTTCCATATTAGGCTTTAACACAATCTTCCAGAACATTCCATCACAAATTCAGCATAACTTCTTCAAATCTGTTAATCTCATTGAAATTGTCTCCGGTATTGGTCTAATTAATCTGGTATTTGGCTTAATTGGTATTTCAAATGGTTTATTCAAGGCAAAAAAAGCATCCATATTCTTAATCTCTTCTTTGATATTAACCTTGTTTGCATTATTAGCCTTCAAGCTTATTGATTTTAATCTGGGGCTTTTAATCTTAGGTCTGTCTCTATCGTTATTATCATCTTTAGGCATAATAGCATTTTTTTCATATATTTCCAAAACCAAACTTTATAAATTAAAACCTATTTTTATTTTTATAATCTTAATACTAATAATCTTAACGTCCATACTCCCATCTTTCACGCAAGCCTCAGCATTGGATACAATATCAAAAAAAGAATTTGAAGCCTTTGAGTTTATTAAATCTAAAACCTCTCCTTTATCAAAAATAGCTGCTTCACCAGTAGAAGGGCACTTAATTAATTTTATTGGCCGGAGAAATATAATGGATACTTATTACTTGAATGCTCCGGAAACAACAGAAAGATTTGATGACTTAAACACATTATATATAACAGAAATATCATCAGTTGCAAAACAAATAATAGATAAATATGGCATCGATTATATGTTATTAACAAAACACGGAAGAAAATTCTATAATATCCAAAAATTATCATTCCGGGATAAATGTCTGAAAGAGGTATTCAAAAATGAAGAAGCAGAGCTCTATAGCGCCGAATGTTAAAAAGAATAAATTAATATTCTTAATTCTTTTACTAGTAATACTATTCTCATTTTCAAGATCATTTGATTATCCCTTAGGAGAAGATTCTTACTTAACATTAAAGATAGCTAAAGAATTTTTAAAAGATCCTTCCATAATAATAAAAGATGGGTTAAGTTTTTCATCAAGGTTCAATCCTGCGTTTTCCTTATCAGAAATATTCTTAGCCATTATATCTGTTTTAATTAACATTAATGTTTTGGTTATCGCAAAGATATTCTCGATTTTAATCTCAATACTAATTTTAATTTTATTTATCATTATCTTAAAAGAGCTAAAAATTGAAAATAAAATCTCATTTTTATCGGTCCTTTTATTTATTTTATCGCCTGTTTTTATTTATTTAATCTCTACAATATCCCAGAATTTAACGCCTTTATTATTCTCAATTCTCGCATTTTATTTATATCTTAAATCAAAATATAAAGCATTATCATTTATCCTATTTTTATTTCCTCTTGTAAACCCTTTAGCCGCTTTAATAGTTATAATCCTTTTTATAATATTAATAATTTCTAAAAACAAAAAACAAATCTATCTATTATTCCCCTCATTTTTGACTTTAATAATTTATTTTATATATCTAATTTACTTATCAAAGTTCTCCTCTTACTTTAATCCATTTCAAAAAGTTAATTCTCTATCTTTAATAATCTCTGATTTTGGTTTTAACCCGGGGTTATCTATATTTTTATTAATTGCTTCAGTCTATAGCTTAATTCATTTATGGAAAAAATTTTCATATTCGAAGCAGTTATACTTTGCGGTCATATTTTTATTTATTTTATCATTTTTTTCATCTTTTGCTTTATTCTTATTAGCGCCAATAGCCTCGGTCCTGGCTGCCTTTGGGATATTTAATCTGCATAATAAAAAATGGATCTCAGGTAATCTAAAAATTATAACTATCACGGCTTTAATGTTTGGCATTGTTTTATCCAGCTTAACATTTGTTTTTAGTATTGAAACTCAGTTGCCTGATAAAGAATTGATTTTATCATTAAAATATCTAAATGAAAACTCTCCTGAAGATTCCGTTATCTTATCAGATCCATCAAGAGGCCACTGGATTAATTATTTCGCAGAAAGGAAAAATATAGCAGACTCAAATACTTTTTTAGCGCCGCAAGCAAAAGAAAGGTTAAATGATATTAATGAAATTTTCCAGACAAGAGACATTAATAAATTTAATGGAATAGCAGACAAATACAAAATAAATTATATCTTTATAGACTCAGAGCTAAAAAAGCAGTTATGGAATACAGATGATGAAGGCTTGCAGTTTATTTTAAAAAACAACCCAAACATAGTAAGATTCTACAAAAATGATAAGGTAGAGATTTGGAAGATAATTAAAATTTAGCTAACTTCCACATTGCATTAAAATAGGCTTTTATTCCTTTATACTACAATTCTGTCACTATAACATGTTATGACTTTTCTGGTGCTGTGTGGTATGATTATGAAAGATTAGCATAATTCTGGCTAATTTTTCTCTGTTAGCTCATGCCATACAGCACAATCCAGCACCCGACAACGCAATAATGCACTTTTTACAAAACCTACGCAATATTTATAACCCTTAAAATAACCTATAAATCCATGGTTAGCATATATTTCTCGGAAGTAGTATTAACTGTAGTATACTTTGCGTCTTTATACTTTACAGTATTTTGGTTATTAACTTTATTGGAAAAAACAGAAGTAAAGAAGAGGCATTGGAAAATATGGCCCACAGTTTCAGTTTTAATCCCTGCTTATAATGAAGAAGACTCTATAGAAGAAACAGTTAAGTCAGTTATAAATCTGGATTATCCAAAAGATAAACTAAAAATTATAGTGATAAACGATGGTAGCAGGGATAGGACACAGGAAATAGTAGAAAAAATTGTTAAGGAAAATAAAAATGTTTTGTTAATAAATAAACTAAATGGTGGAAAGGCAAGTGCTTTAAATACTGCTCTGAAATTAGTTGATTCTGAATTTACAGCAACATTAGACGCAGATTCATTTGCAACGCCATCTATATTAAAAAATCTATTGCCTTATTTTACAGAGAAAAATATTGCCTCTGTTCTCCCCACAATGAAGATAAAAAATCCTAAAAACTTATTGCAAAGAATGCAAAGAATTGAATACACTGTTAATATGTTTTACAGGTTAATGAATGAAAAATTAAACTGCATCCACGTTACTCCTGGGCCTTTTCCATTATACAGAACCTCAGTCTTAAAAGAATTAAATGGTTTTGATGAAACTTGCATTACAGAAGATTTGGAATTAGCAATAAGAATTCAAAAAAAGAATTATAGAATTCTCCAGACATATGATGCAGAAGTCTACACTCTCCCCCCAAATACTATTAAAGGCTTGTATTACCAAAGAAAAAGATGGTATATGAGAATGCCTTCAATTTTAATATTGCCTTTTTTATCAATAACAATGTTCATAGCTTTCATGAACGATATAAGGCTTTGGGTAACAAGAGGAATTGAAAAATTAATAATGATAAACTTTGATATATTCACTTTAATAAAAACATTTGAATTTAATTATAAAATGCTTGATATTAAATTTGTAAACCTCTCAATTATTTTAGTTTCTGCGGTAATGGCCTTAATAATTGTTTACTATTCCCATAAATTAATCAATGAAAAATTAAATTTATATGGTAAAACCTTTAGCTCATTGGCCTATTATATGTTTGTCCATCCTTTATTCTTGGCTTTTGTTTTTATAATAGTTACTTACAGTGCAATATTCGACAGAAATTATAAATGGTATAGTGCTGGTAAAAGAGTTAAATGAAAACTAAACATTATTTCCTGTTATACTTATTAATATTTTTTCTGGTTAACGTCTACTTAATAAATTTCACAAAAGAAAACTATTATTGGGATGAAGTTGTTTACTTGCAATTAGCTAAAAATCTTAATCAGAAAGAGTCTTATAATGCTTATATAGAAGAAGGTTTTAGGCCGGTTTTATTGCCCGCAATACTCTCCTTTACACAAAACAGTTTTATCCAGCATTTAATTATGGTGATTATATCCCTATTAGTCTTATACCTCTTTTATAAACTGCTAAATTACTTTTTTAGTGAAAAAATATCCTTATTATCTATAATTTCAATTTCTACATTATATCTTTATCTTTTTTGGACTTCTAAAATAATGACAGAATCCCCTTCAATGTTGCTCATAACTCTTTCTTTGTTTTTCTATTTTAAGTTTAAGCAAACCAATAACGAGATTAATGTCTACCTGGCAATTTTTTCATCATCTTTATCAACATTATCAAAGCCATTAAACTTGGCCTTCACTCTTCCCTTCTTAATGTATATTTTGATAGAGAACATAAAACTAATAACAAAAATAAAATTATTAAAAGCCTTCTTTGCATTTATTATCCCATTAATTCCTGTTTTTATTCAGGGGGTTTTATATTATGGCCACCCATTAGGCGCATTAATATTTCAATCTCAGATAACAATAGAAGCAAAAGATTATTTGTTTTATTTAAGGCATTTCTTTAAAATATTTTTATTTACTTCCCCATTTATAATCTTGGGTTTAATGAATTACAGAAAAAAACTAAAACTGTTTTTAATCACTTTAATAATAAATTTTATAATCTTGCAATTGGTATTTAGCCATAATGTTCAGGAAAGATTTTTGCTTCCATTATTCCCGTTAATTCTGCCATTTATAGCTTCAGGCATTGAACTTATAATAAAAAAATATTCATCCATTATCTTATTAATTATATTTTTACTAATGCTTCCGGTTTCAATATCAATAATCTTAAATGATAAGGCAAACACAAAATTATTAATAGACTCTTCAAAAGAGTTAAGTAATTTACCAGATAGTAAGATTTATTGCAATTCTCAGCCTTATTGTGCCTATTTCGGAAAAAAAGACAACTCTTTATTCTTTCCAAAAACAAAAGAAGAATTTTTAACTAATCTTAAGGATAATAGCATAAAGTATATCTTTATGGATAACTATCACGGTGAACCAGAATACAGGGATTTTATTGACAAAACATTCAAACCAATATCCCTCCATCAGAATGCTTATAAATATGCCAGGATTTACTCAACAGAATGGAAAGAAAACTAAGCACAAAAAAATATGTAGCTGCATTTTTTATAACTTTAACAGTATTCTCTATAGGCTTTATTTCAGGTATAATAATTGATAAGGTCAGATCAAATTATGTTTCTACAGTATTATCCCAGCAAAAAGTTGAGTCAGATTCTATTCAGCTGCAATACTTATATCTAACAACACAAAATATTACCCAAAGTTGTCCTGCAATAAAGGAAATACTTAATAGTAATATTAAATCTTTAAGCAAATCTTTAGGCAGATTGGTTTCTTACAAAGATCGGGCAATTTACAAAACAGAAGATTTTGTTTTAACTCATCGTCAGTATGTTCTGGAAGAAATAAAATACTGGACTTTAGCCGGAGAAATTAAAAGGTCTTGCAATGAGGATTTTGTTCGTGTATTGTTCTTCTTGTCAGAAGATTGTAATGATTGTGATCCTCAGGCATTTGTTCTTGACTATTATAAAAAACTTTTAGGGGACAAATTTTTAGTGTTCACTTTTGATGCAAGATTAGCTGAGCAGGAGCCATTAGTTAAAACCCTGATGGTTCAGTTTAATATTACTGCTTATCCTGCGATTGTTGTTGAAAATAAAAAATATGAAGGTTTAATAGAAAATGAGCCTTTAAAAGAAATAATATGCCAAAATTATAAGCAAAAGCCAGAAGACTGTTAAATTATCTTAAAAAACTTTTTATCAGGCATTTTACATGTTTAAAATTAAATTTACTTTTCCCTTTTTTTCTTATTTGAAACTTATATTTAATTTCTTTAATTTTTATATCTTTAAACTGCTTTAATATGTCAAATAAAACCTTATAGCCTTCTTTAACAAATCTACCCTCATTTATTTTATTTACTATTTCTTTTCTAATCCCAAAAAACCCAGACATAGGATCTTTAACTTTAACCTTTAAAAATCTTCTTGCAGTAAAATTAGCAGCTTTGCTTATCAAATATCTTTTAAAACTAAAATCTCCATAATCTTCTCTGTTAAATCTCGTTGCAATTACTACGTCACTATATTTTAAAGTTTCATACATCTCTTTAATTAATTCCGGTGGGTGCTGCAAATCTGCATCCATCACAACTATAAAATCATTTTTAGCCATCTTTAAACCTTCTAAAACAGCTCTGCATAATCCTTTGCCTGTTCCTATAACCCTAACCCCCAACCTTATTGCAGTTTCTCTGGTTTTATCTTTACTATCTGAGTCCACAACTAAAATCTCAACCCCATTATACAATCTATTCAAAATTCCTATTATTTCTTTAATATTCTCTTCCTCGTTTAATGTAGGTATTACAATACTTAAGCCCTTCATATATTTCTGTAGAATAACAAAATATTTAAACCCTTTTAATATTCTAAATTAATTAATGTGATCTCTATGGTAGAATGCGAATTATGTGGTAAAACCGCTAATCTGACTCCTGCACTAGTGGAAGATACAAAGTTTTTGGTTTGCCCCTCTTGTTTGCAGCATGGAACTAAACTAATTGATGATGTTGCTCTTGTCCCCCAAACTATAAAAAAACCAGTAAAACATGAAGAGCCATGGTCTGTATTTGTAGATAAATTTAATTTAAAAGTTAAATCTGCAAGAGAAAAATTAAACTTAACACAGGAAGAATTGGCAAAAAAACTAAATGAGAAAGTTTCTCTAATCCATAATCTGGAATCAGGCCATTTCATTCCACCGATAAATCTAACCATAAAAATTGAAAATCTTCTTAAAATTAATATATTGCAGGAAGTTGAGGAAGATATTAAAAATAAAACAATAGACTTCAAAAGCTCAGAATTAACAATAGGTGATCTAATAAAATTAAAAAAGAAATGAATATAAACTAAGAAATTAACTGAATTTTATGATGGGCTTATCAAATATGTTCGGTCTAATGTTTATCCCATTCTTTTTTGCAATGGGCGCATTTGGATTCTTGATTGCAATACTGGGAACAATATTTTGGCTATGGTTATTAGTTGATTGTATACAAAGAAAATTCAAGTCAGATAATGAAAAAATTGTTTGGGTAATTATTTTAATATTGCTCGGGCTTTTGGGTGCTATATTGTATTATTTTGTTGTTAAGGTTAATAAAAAGAAATCTAATAAAAAACATAGAAAATAAACCTAGGAAAGCTTTAAAAACATTATCTTTCCTCTTTTATCACCTATGAAAATAACAATTCTGGAAGATACAAAAACAAGGCTAAAATTTGAGCTTAAAGGTGAATCCCACACTATATGTAATATCTTAAGAAAAGAGCTTTGGAATGATAAAGACCTAATAGCTGCAGCTTATCATCTAGAGCATCCAATGATAGGTCATCCAACCTTTATAGTTGAGCACAGAAAAGATGCTAAAAAAGCTGTCCAGAATGCAATCTCAAGATTAATAAAACAAACTGAGGAATTAAAAGAGAAATTTAAGAAATTAATTTAATCTCTTTATAATCAAAATGTCATTTTTAAAAAAGCTGTGGCATTTTATTTGGCATGAAGATTCTTTAGCGTCGTGGGTTACTACTGTAATATTAGCAGTTATAATTGTTAAATTTATTTTTTATCCTGTTTTGGGTTTTTTCTTAGGGACTAATTTTCCAATAGTAGCTGTTGTTTCAGAAAGCATGGAGCATAATAAGAATTTTGAAAATTGGTGGTCTTTAAACAGTAATTTCTACGAATCTTTAAATATTACAAAAGAAGAATTTTCCTCTTACTCATTTAAAAATGGCTTTAATAAGGGTGATTTAATGATTTTAATAGCTCCAAAAAATATAAAAAGGGGAAATGTTCTCGTTTACCACTCAGCAAGTCATTCAAACCCGATTATTCATAGGGCTGTGATAATCAATGATAAAATTTCAACAAAAGGGGATAATGTGAACAGAATCCAGGAATTTGAAAAGGAAATCCCAAGGGATAGTATAATTGGTAAAGCTATCTTAAGAATTCCATTTGTAGGCTACATAAAAATTATATTTACAGAATTAATAGTTTCGCCTTTAATGAAATTATTTGGAGGTTCTTAAAATGTTATTTTGCCCAAAATGCTCATCAATTTTAATCCCAAAGCCAGGGGTGAAAGGTGTTTTATCTTGTTCTGGTTGCTCTTACAAATCTAAATCTTCAGATGATTTAATTATTAAAGAAACTCTTAAAGTCCATAAAAACGAGGAAATTGCAGTTATTGAAAAGCGTGTTGATTCTCTTCCAAAAACAGAAGAGGAATGCCCTAAATGTAGGCACAAGGAAGCCTATTTTTGGACAATTCAAACAAGAGCTGGTGATGAAGCAGAAACAAGATTTTTTGAATGTGTTAAATGCAAAAACAGATGGAGATCTTCTAAATAATCAGATTCCGGATTCTTTTTTTAAAATCTCAGCTTTATTAGTATGTTCCCATGTAAACTCTTCTTCACTCCTGCCAAAATGTCCGTAAGCTGCAGTTTTCTTGAATATTGGTCTTCTTAAATTTAAATATGTGATAATTGCTTTTGGTCTCAAATCAAAATGTTTTTCCACTAATTCCTTTATTTTTTCATCTGAAATCTTTCCAGTTCCAAATGTGTCTATATTTAATGAAGTAGGCTTAGCAATCCCAATAGAGTAGCTTACTTGCACCTCACATTTATCTGATAATCCGGCTGCAACTATATTTTTTGCAATATGCCTTGACATATATGCACCTGATCTGTCAACCTTACTTGGGTCCTTCCCGCTAAAACAGCCGCCACCATGCCTTCCAACACCACCATAAGTATCAACTATTATTTTTCTTCCTGTTACGCCTGTGTCTCCTTCAGGCCCACCAATAACAAATCTCCCTGTAGCATTCACGTAAATCTTGGTTTCATCATCGATCATATCCCTGCATATTGGCTCTACTACATTTTTAATAATTTTTTCTCTTAATTCTTTTTCATCAATATTATTTGTATGTTGCTGTGCGATTACAACCGCAATTATCTTCTCAGGCCTTCCATTTTTATATCTGACCGAAACCTGTGACTTTCCATCAGGACCTAATTCATTAATAATTCCTTTTTTTCTTACTTCAGCCATTCTTCTGGTTAATCTATGTGCTGTAATAATAGGAAATGGCATTAATTCAGGAGTTTCATTGCAGGCAAAGCCATACATCATCCCCTGATCTCCAGCACCCTGATCCTTATTTGCATCAGGATTTTCATCAACTCCAAGAGCAATATCCGGACTTTGTCCGTGAATACTAACCCAGACTCCTGCATCATCAGCATCAATTCCAAATAATGGATTTGTATATCCTATCTCTCTTAATGTTTCCCTAACAATTTTCTGAACATTCACATACCCTTTAGTTGTAACTTCTCCAGCCACATGAACTGTTCCGGTAGTTGTTAAGCACTCAATTGCAACTCTGGAATATGGGTCTTGTGAAATTAAATTGTCTAAAATTGCATCACTGATCTGGTCGCAAATTTTATCCGGATGCCCTTCAGTAACGCTCTCAGAAGTTATATAATAAACACTTTCCTGTTTTACCATATTCTTTCGTTTAGACGTGCATATAAAAATATATTGTAGCTAAAATCTGTATTTTAGATTACTATTTTTATTAAAACAGAATAATAATCTTTAAATATCTCACTTTATACTAAAATCCATGAACAAAAGGGGTTGGGTAAAAGGTTATAGAAGTATATCCAGTTTTATTTTAGGTTTAATATTTTTATTTATAGGCTCTTATCAGTTAATTTTTAAAAACATTCAGGCATTAGCCTTTTTATCTAATTTTTTCAACAATGATCTGTTCATTTACATTTGCCTGGTAATTGGAGGCTTTTTATTATTCGTAGACTCTTTCTCTATTAGTCATGGTGGTGGGAAATTTCTATCAATCCTAGCAGGTTTAATTATCTTAGCAATTGGGATTATCCCTGTCTTAGTTTTAAAATTAAATATAATTAAAATCCCTCTACCATTTACAGATTTAACGGTTTTTCAGGGGATATTAGCCTTTTTTGGTATATATCTGCTGGTAGACGCATTTGTAATGAAGAATCATTCTGAAATACACGAATAATCATATACAAAGCATTACAATAATGGTTATAAATTAATCTCAAGCCTGTAAACAGATGAATCTACTACTATCAGAGCCAAGATTTTTAAAAGAGCCCGTATCTATAATCTCAGATATAGTTAATGAAGTAAAATTCAAATTTGATAGCGATAAGATTGAATTAATTGCCTTAGATCCTGCTAAAATTTCTTTGGTTAATTTTAAGCTTTTATCATCTGCCTTTGTTGAATATGAAGTTCCAGAGCATCTGGAGTTATCTCTGTCCCTGGATAGCCTAAAATCAGTCTTAAACAGGGCAAAAACTTCAGATACAATTAAAATAGAATTAGATAAAGAAAAAAACAGTCTAAAAATACAATTGAAAGGAGACACAACAAGAACATTTCATATCTCTTTGCTGGAATTAGAAGAAGAGGAAAAAAAGATTCCTGACTTAAATTTTCCATTAAAAATAGAAATGCCCGCTTTAAACTTAAATGATGCAGTAGAAGATATATCAATTATCTCAGATGCTGTCGCTTTAATAGTCCATAAAGATAAATTAATCTTAGAGGCTGAATCATCAGTTAATTCTGCAAAAGTAGAGATCCCTAATAGTGATAGCATGATTATTAATTTAACAGGGGATAGTGTAAAATCAAGATATGGTGTAGAATATTTAAAAAAATTCATGAAAGCTTCTAAATTTTCAGAGATTGTATCTTTGGAATTTGGCCAAGACTATCCAATAAAATTAAGCTACAAAATAAAAGATAAATTAGAGTTAAGTTTTATCATGGCCCCAAGAGTTCCAAATGACTAAATATTCATGGACTTGTAATGCTCAAGAAACTTTTTCCTAAGTTTATTCCATGCTTTAAGAGCACAATCGTATGTCTTGTGAATACTGTCTATTATGTTCAACGAAATTTTTTACTTCGTAAAAAACTCTCGAGGTCACTTCATTCCATTCGAGCCATTGGGGTTGTTTAAGCCAGATGTTAATTGCAATATTACTCGGAGCCCAAAATACTAAAACTTTATATAAATCAATTAATCTATTCTAGTTATGATTATATTTGGATGGAAAATAAAACCAATAGCGGAATTAAATATTGATATTCCTGAGCTTGAAAGTTCATGTGAAAAACATAAACTTAAACATAGAATTATTATTGGCAAAAGATATAACACTTTGTATTTCATTCCAATAAATTATTTTTGGGCATCAGAACGAGTTTTCAAAACATGTGATAAGTGTAATTCTGATTATGATGAAATACCAAATAAATATGAAAAAATAATTCTTGATTACTATCATAAAAAAATCTCTTCAAAAGATTTACACAATAAAATTAATCTCCAATCTAAAGAATATAAAAAACAAGCAGAGATTGATGCTAAAAAAGATGATGAAAATTTTAGAGATTTTTTTAAGATGATTCCTTATATTATTGGTTTTATTATTCTAATATTAATTATAAAGTTTTTATTCTTCTAACGTATTTTGGGCTCATGCGTCATACTGTCCCTTGCCTTCGGCTTGGGGCGGATAACGGGAATCCGATGCTATACGCAATAAAAAAATTGGCTAAAAATAGAAAGAGGCCGGCTCGTAGATTGTTTCAACTTTCGTTGAAGTTTTCGGTGGATTTAAATATACCCAATAATATAATACATTATAATGAAAAAACGATACCCAATACTTATAATCATTTTTGTAATTCTATTTGGTTTAATCTACTTTTCAGTTTCGGGTATTCAAACTCTTTCAACTGACAAAAAGGTATATTCTCTAGGTGAAAAAATACAAATTCATTGGTCTGACTTTAGTCTTGAAGAGTGCACATGCAGTAATAAAGAAATTCAAATATTCAAACAGGAAACAACTGGTTGGGAAATAGTTCCAACACAATTATATGGTTTTGGTGGATGGGCTTGTGTTAATGGTGAAATGATTGGTTTGCCAATGCATTGTGATTTTGGTTCTTGCAGATTCCCAAAACCTAATTTTAAGAGTGGAGATTTTACTTGGAATTCAAAAATTTATGAAAGAAAAGGAATTGTGGAATCTTGCTTAAATCCTTACAGTAAAAATCCTTACAATAATGAATTAATCAATAGGAGTATGCAAAGTTATGATTTAAAAAATGCCATTCCTAGTAAATACAAAATTTCATTTGGAAGCGCCGATAAAATTATCGAAATAAAGTAAGCCCACCGACCTCTTTATTCTATTATTATGGCTAATCTATTTGATTTAGGAACGTTTTAATAGAATTTGTGTTATACTGTTCTTGATGTATCGCTTCGCTCAAACGATAGAACGACGAACCCCCCCGTGCTTCGCATATATATACTCGTTACGCTCACGACTTCGTTAAATTCCGATGTTATATTCAATAATTAGATGAGAAAAGACCTGTTTAGGTATATTTTGCATTTCATAAATTGTTTTAAAGGATTAAAAAATAAGAATAAAAAACCACCATATCTATTGGACTAGTGCACAATGACTAATTCATTAAATTTAAAAATCGAATTTCTTAATAATATTTATGGCTCAATATCCGTTAAATGAAGAAAGATTAGACTTAAATGAATTATCTTCAAAATCTCATTTTTTAGAGGAGAGTAATTATAAATATGATTCTGGATTCTTTAGCAATATTTACAATACTCTTACTGGTTTATATAACAGATTTCACATTCCAACTTTTGTGTTAGGTATGCCATTTTTTATGGTAAATGTTCTTGCCGGTCAGCCACCTCCACTCTCAGAGATTTTTCTTTTGGGTATTGGTGGTTTTAATATCTTAGTAAATGAATTAGACGAAGCAGAAAAAAGGTTCAAGGCTAATTTTGTTAGATCCTGTAAAGATCTTAGCGACAAATGCGAGAATGAATAAATTAAAAGGTAACGCTGTTAACGAAAAAGGATAATTATATAAATAATTTTATTTTTCTATTCAACATGAAAACAAAAAATAATCAGTTAGTAACAAAAGATATGGCAATTGGGGGGGTAGTATCAAAATATCCAGACACTACAGAAGTTATGTTATCACACGGTTTGCACTGTATTGGTTGCCATGCTAATCCTATGGAAACACTGGAGCAAGGTGCCTTAAGCCATGGAATGGATAAAAAAGAGTTTGAATTAATGCTAAAGGAGATAAATACTCTGGCTTTAAATCAAAAACCTAAAATAATATCAAACAAAGTCACAATCTCAAAAACAGCATCAGACAAAATTCTTGAATTATCTAAAAAAGAAAAAAACCAAAAAGCCGTTTTCAGAATTCAAGTTGTTCCAGGTGGTTGTTCAGGTGCTCAGTATGTTCTCGGTTTTTCAGAACAATTGCCTGATGATCATTTAATTTTGGCAGATAAATCCAAGGTTGTTATTGATCCTGATTCATGGAAAAATCTAAGGGGTTCAGAAGTTGATTTCATAGATAATCCAGAACATTCAGGCTTTAAAATTTCTAATCCAAATAAAAAATCTTCTTGTGGTAAATCTTCTTGTGGTTGTCATTAATTCTGATTAAAATTCAAAAGGAGGAATAGAAGCCCCCCAAAATTCAATAGCATAACAAACTTCAAGGAGCCTCTAAATTGGTCTCGTAACGCAACATAAATATAAAGGGAGGTTACAATTATAACCCCCCACGCAGCCTTTATTTTTCAGTTATTTTTCATTTTTTTTGTTATCACCTCCAACTTCTGTTAGGATTAATAATAAAACCGCTTATAAATGCCTTATGAAAGGCTTGTAAGGAAGTTTTATAGAGAGGAAAAAATCATAATATTTATAAACCATCAATAAGGTTTACTTACTACACAATGGTATTCGTAATGCATAATATCTATTATTTCTTGAATATAATCAGTGTTATAGTAGCTGCAATTATAGCTCTTTATGGTTATAAGGCCTATAAATTAACAAATGAGAAGAAATACGCCTTTTTTGGTCTGTCCTTTTTATTGCAGTTAATGGGCTATGTAATATTAATAACCGCCTTTGTAATCCATAAAACAACCAGCTACTTTTTCCCGGAAGCAATACCTGATGTTATCAAAAATATAATTCCTGTCTACCACTCAATATATGGTGTTTATATTTTATTTACTTTAACAGCCTATACTCTATTTATTTTAATCTACTCAGAAATAAAGGAAAAGGCAGAACTAACTCTAATTGGTTTTTTAATCCTGGCTTTAATGTATCCGGCTTATCATTCTTTCAGGTTTTTTAATGCAGTTGCTATAGGCTTATTATTATTTGTACTATTCTATCAAGCAAGAAATTATTTAGAGAAAAAAGAATTAAACAAGTTATTAGTCATTATTGCTTTTATATTATTCTTATTAAGTCACGCCTTACTATTCTTTTTAGGGCCTGTGACAGAGATAGTTGCAGCAGCATATACAATTCAGTTAGTTGCATTTTTATTTTTCTTGGCAATTGTTCTAAGGATTGAAACAAAATGGCATCAAAAAGAAGATCAAAAATAGAAATAATTGGCGACATCCTTTTCCTAATGCAGAGGAAAGGTGGGAAAGTTAAACCAACACATATTTTATATGGTGGAAACTTGAGCCATGACAGATTAAAGATTTACATAGATGAATTATTAGTTAAGCAGTTGATAGAAGAGATAACTGATGGTGAAAAGAAATTCTTCAGGATTACAGATAATGGCTTAAAATTAACAGAAGAATTAAGGAAAATTAAAAACATTACTGATGCCTTTGGCTTATAGTTTTCTTGTTAAAATCTTCATTAAAAATAAATCACTTAAATACAATATCTAAAAATTTAATGCTTTTTATTCTGATCATTAGAACAAAAACATATTTATATACTGCTTTTACTTACTTTTCTAATTAAAAAGGGGTTAAAAATGACTAAGCTTATTAAATCAAAAGCATTATTCCTAATCACTATAATATTAACCTCTATATTTTCTGTTATTAATTTTTCTTCTCAGGTTTCAGCTCAACAAGCCTGCTGTGAAAAAACAAAAACAGGAGAAACTTGTTTGTATACTGAAGAGTCAAATTGCGATTTAAATGTAAGATCTCAAAATTTAAAAAATACATGTGACAAAGCCACTTATTGTCAGTTAGGTTGTTGCATAGATAAAACCTCATCTAATTGTTTTAAAAATACTCCTCAGGCAGCATGTCAGGATCCGGATAAAATATTTAAAACATCCGCAGACTGTTCAGTGGATGAATGTTCTCAAGGCTGTTGTGTTCTAGGCTCTCAATGTTTTCTAGGAACAGAAGCAAATTGCAAAAAATCCTTTAAAGCTTTATTCAAGGATAATCAATTTGAATTTGATTTTCGTGAAGTTGCATCAGAATTAGAATGCACTAATGTCTGCAGAGCCCAGGAAAAAGGCTGCTGTGTTTCTTCCACAGAGGATACTTGCAAATTTATTACAAGAGATGAATGTCAGGTAACAGATAATTTTGAATCTGGAAAATTTTGTTCTTCTATAAATGATTGTGGTGAATGCACTCCTAAAAAATCTAAAAAATGCTTTGAAGATGATGTTTATTATGTAGACTCCTGTGGTAATTTGGAAGACAAGGCAGAAGATTGCGATTACAATAAAGGAACTGTTTGTTCAGATAAAAATAGTGAGCCTAAATGTATCTCTATAAATTGCGAAAAAACCTATGACTCCCCTTCTATGGATAATGATGGGGTTCCAAGAAAAAATGGTGAATCGTGGTGTTCTTATGATGGTAAAACTGGATTAGGTTTTGATTTAGTGGGCTCAAGGCATTATAGGCATATGTGTGTTAATGGTGAAGAGATTATAGAGCCTTGTAGGGATTTTAGGGAAGAAATCTGTATTAATGCAGAGGTTAATCTTCCCTCAGGTTCAACATATATAGAAGCACAATGCAAGCAGAATAATTTTATTGATTGCATAACAACATGTAATCAGGCCAAACCAGACTTTCCAAATTTTAAGGAAAAAATACTGGATGATAAAAAATGCTGTGAAAATTCATTAAGAACTTGTGTCTGGGCAGGAGATGATGAGAATGGAAAATGTATTCCCGCTGTTCCGCCCGGATTTAGATTTTGGGAATTAGGCCAAACACAATCAAGGCAAGTTTCTTCTTTTACTGGTGGCACTGAATGTTCTTCAGCATCTACATCTTGCCAAGTATTATATGAAAAAAAGCCATTTGGGGATTGGGAATGCAAGGGAAATTGTATCTGTGAAACCGATGAATGGTTGACTGCTATGAACACTCATTGTCGTTCAATAGGGGATTGCGGGGCTCATTATAATATTGTTGGTAAATACACTACAGAAGGCTTTTCAGAATCTTCAGAAGGAACTTTACCTCAACAACCATTTACAGATTACTCTATAGAATCCAAAGGCTTGAATATTAAACCTTTATCGCCAGATGCAGAACAGCAGGTTGGATTTGCGGCTTGGATGGAAGATGAATCAGCAGTTGCAACTGCAATTACGGGTTTGGTTTTGTTAGGGATTGAAAAACTTGTAACTAAAATTGCTTTGCATATATTTACAAAGGGTTATTTACCTAGCATGACATTTCTTTTCGGAGACCTCGGAACGAAAGCAGCATCAGAATTAGCAGCAACGCAACTAGCAGAGTCATTTTTAGGTCATCTTCTTTTTGCAGTTCAAATTGTAGGTTGGGTTCTCTTAGCATATTCAGTAACAAAATTAATTTTAGAATTATTAACAAATAGATTAGTATCAACGAAAATTATAGAATGCAGGCCTTGGGTTGCTCCAACAGGAGGTTCAGACTGTGATAAATGCAATCAGCCTTCAAAAGAATGTTCAGAATACAGATGCAGATCTTTAGGGCAAAATTGTAAGATTGTAAATGAAGGAACAGTAGAAGTTAAATGTTTTGACTCTAATCCAAATGACGCCAACTCACCTTTAATATCCCCAGACTCAGAAGTTTTAACAAAAGGCTATACTTTAGCTGCAGTTGAATCTGGTTTCAAAATCTCACCCAAAATTAATCCCTTTGCACCAATAAGATTCGGAATTAAAACCCATGAGCTTGCTATATGTAAAATTTCAGACATTCACACAAAAACCTTCGATGAAATGGCTAATAATATTGGTGACGGAATATACAGAAAAGAGCATAATACAACCTTATCTCTAATGCCGGGAAAAGATTTCACTTTTTTTATTAGATGTCAGGATGCCTCAGGAAATAAGAATAACAGGGAATATTTAATAAATTTTGAAACACAGGCAGGGCCAGACTTAACACCACCAGTAATTGAATCTTCTTCATTAAAAGATGGAACAAAACTAAATGCAGATTTCAGTTCAATGCCATTAACATTATTTGTTTCAGAGCCTGTAAACTGTAAATTTGATACAAGAGATAATGACTTTGAGCTGTTAAATAATAATTTAGGCTGCGCTTTGCCTTTAGAATATAACTTTACTTTTTATAAATCAGCAGAATGCCAGACTGTATTAAATATAGAAAAGCAAAAAATAAATAACTTTTTCTTCAGATGCAGGGATTTAGCAAACAACACAAATCAGGAAAGTTTCAAATTATCATTAATATCTACTGAAAATTTATCAATCTCAGACACAACACCAAAAGGGGAAATTTTCGCAACTAATTTAACTCTATTGGTTTCAACACAAGGGGGTGCAGATAGCGGTATTGCAAATTGCAGATTCTCAGAGCAGAATACAGTTTATGAAAATATGATTGAATTTTTAAATACAGATACTCAATTATCACAGCAGCCCTTAACATTAATCTTAGGAAACTACACCTTCTTTGTTAAATGTAGGGATTCAGCAGATAACTTGGCTTCTTCCATAATAAGCTTTGAAGTAAAAGCAGATACCTTACCACCTTTAATTACTGGCATTTACAAAGAAACAACTAAACTATTCTTATCCACAAATGAAATATCAACTTGTTTCTTTGCACAGGATAATTCCGCAAACGCAACTAGAATAGCTGAAAATTCAAAACAATTCTCAGTAGATTTAAACCTAATACATTTTATACAATGCACAGATATTTTCAATAATCAGATGCAGAAAATTAAAGTAATTACAAATTAAAAAATATCAACAAACATCGCTATATTCCAATCGGTTAAGAGTGAAAAAGGAATTACATTTATATATCCTGTAACTTCATTTATCCATGGCACTAAAAAATTTGCAAGATGAAGTAGACCAATGGACTTCCCAGTTCGAGCCACAATATTGGAAACCTCATGAAATTTTAGCAAGACTTATGGAAGAAATAGGTGAACTGGCGAGAGAAGTTAACCATTTACATGGCCCAAAAAAGAAGAAAAGTTCTGAAAAAGAGCAGGAACTGGGAACTGAAATTGCAGACGTGATTTTTACATTATGTTGTCTTGCAAACTCAAATGGGGTAAATCTTGAAGAAGCATGGAAGCAAGTCATGGATAAATGTTATAATCGGGATAATAATCGATATCAGAAGAAATAAAGTTCTTTTTCAATTGAATATGGCCGCTATTAATAGAATTACCTGCACATTCTTACAGAGAAGAAATTAAGAAGAAGATCGGTTTGTAGTTCTTTTCCAAGGTTTTATTCTTCCAGCCTTTATATCTTCTAATCCACTTACTAACTGAGTTAACAAGTCTTCATTTAGCTCGGCCTTTTTTTTCAATTCATTATACTCGCTTTCTTTGACAGTTTTTACTCGCATCCTCATACTATAATACATAACTCTCTTATTTATAAGATCTACAATTTTGCAAAGTTATAACAAATTAATATCTTTTAAGAACATTCTCAATATCCTTCATGGCTATATCAAAATCTTCTATGCCTTCTTTTAGATTATCAAATGCCTTTTTATCGTCTACATCACCATATTTGTGAACAAGCAAATTTCTAAACCCTTTCATTTCCCTTATTTTTGCAATTACTTCTTTTTTCAAGACTCTTTTTTTCTCTAAATTATCAAGGATATCATCTTCTACTTCAGGCATCCCCAAGCCCAAATCCGAATTTATTACAGCACAGATATCAAGAATAGTTTCTATTGCAAATTCAACTTTTTTATATAAGCCCTCTTTTATCAGCCCTAATTTAATAAAATCTTCATATTCCTCGGGCATATTTTCCACTATAACATTCAAACTATCAGTAATTTTAGCTAGCTTACTTTCAATTATTTCCTTCCTCATATTCTTAATCTCCTGTGCCTTATATAATCATAATAATATTTCTTAAAATGATCAAACTCCTTTATTGTTTCATAGGCTTTATCATACACAAAAATTAAATCCCTTGTATATATCAATTTACCCTTCAAAACCTCCTTTCTTACAAATAGAGGTAAATCCTGGAATATCTGTATGTCATAATTGTTAGGTAATTTAGCAGTAAGCTTCAATCTGAATTTAAATCTCTCTTTACCCTCGCCATCATAATACACAGCAAAGTCAATATCAGATAGTTTATTTTGTTTTCCTTGCCCATAAGAACCAAATAAAAAAACAAATTTAACACTACCAAGATCAGACATCTCTTTCAATTTTTCCAAAAAAAATTTTATTTGCCCTTCCATAAAATTTAACTAGTGTAAACAGTTTAAAATCCTTTCTACACTGTAAAGTAAACTTTAAGATCTTCTAAGCAAGAAATCTCATTCCTTTAGGTCTTGAGATGAATTGCGTATTTTTGACAAAAATTCGTAAATATTACAAAAATATTGTAAAAACTAAGAAACGACTAAAGAGTCTAAAATAACATTAGAAATAGAGTTATTACAAATTAAAAAATATCAACAAATATCACTATATCCCAATCAGTTAAGAGTAAAAAAGGATTACATTTATATAAATACAAGATTTTCTGTTCGGTTATGGGCATACAAACAGAATACAATCCTGATTTGGCATTAAGAAATATTGAAGAATTCAAAAAAGGAAATAGAAAAGAAGAAGAGTGTATTCCTGAAAATCTTGTTAATGAGCAAATCCATGAATTTCTAAAGAAGGGTCAAAGGAATTATTGGATTGAAGGAGAGATTCCATTATTAGAAACAAAAGGGAATCAACAACTTTCAAAACCCTTGGCGAGCATTATAATTTTGGAAGCAACACATTTTCTATTAGATGGTGAGCCATTCACAAAAGGGAAATATAAAGTTGTTGAAGTATTTGACCATGAAGATTCTAAAATTCATTTCAATGGATTTGCCAAAGTAGAGTAGGCCGAATTCTGAATTAGACATAACATCTCGATTAAGAAAAGGTTCTTGCTTAACTGAAAATATGAAAATAAGCAAGAAATTCTGCCTGAATTAAATTCTGTGTTTAAAGAATCAAAAGAAAAGGAAGAATCTGATATATTTAGAGGCAGAAAAGGTATAAAATCAATACTCCAAGATATTCTGAACTATAAAGAATATGTTGCTTTTGGCTCATCAGGGAGATTTTTAGAGATAATGAAACATGATTTTGAGATATTCCAAAAGCAGAAAAAAGAATTAAAGATTGATGCAAGAGTAATTTTATCTAAAAGTTCAAAGAATACAGAACAAGTAAAAATTGCTTTTACAAAATTCAGATATTTTAAAGATGAGTTTTCTTCTCCTACAACCACTTTTATTTATGATGATAAAACCGCGATTATTGTTTGGAGCGAAACTCCAATTGCTACTTTAATCATAAGCAAGGAAGTGGCAGATTCTTATAGAAATTATTTCGAGTTACTGTGGAAAGAGGCCACTACCTAAGTCAAGATCTCTTCAATCTTTGTAATAAATTCTTCTGAATCATGTAAAGCTGTTTTTGCATTTTCTTTCGTAATTGAGGGGGTTGCATCATATTGAGCAGTTTCTCTTTTTGTTTTGGTTTGAATTAACTTTGTTATAAGTTGTTCACTTATAGCATAAGCTTTTACCAATTTATGAATATCTTTTTGTTCCAAAGATTTACCATTATCTTTACTCCCATTTACATAATGATGCTCAAGAACAGTTATTGTTGCTGCATGGCTTTTTGACTTAAATCCAAGTTTCGCTAATGCAGATAAAGCAGAAGTATACATTGCATAATAAGAGACGATAATCACCCAGTCATACATTTCAAAATCAGAAGCAAGAGAAAGTAATTTTCTTATGCCTTCTTGTTCAGATATTTTAAAGATGAGATTAGCAACAGTAAAGTTCTTTCTTGATTTTGTTAAAAAAGCTTTTTCCAGTTTTTTATGTTCTTCATCTTGAAAAAGCTGTTCTTTTCTCAAATATCTATCAATCTTCTTCCTTAAAACTTCACCTCTATTTTTCATACCATAATCCTCCAAAATATTTCATGTCCATACAAAGATATTCCATATTCTCTTGTTTCTTTTCCAACATTTAATTCTTTCGCCTTTAGCATTTTTTGAAATTCCATAATATTTGTGATTAGGGGGCTTATTTTTATATTATGAGAATATTGATAACTTGCACTCTCTCTTTCTATCTCTTCTCTTAAATTTTTATCTCCAATATTGCCTACTATAAACAAGATATCAATATCCGATTGGTTTGTTGCTGTTCCTTTGGCATAACTTCCGAACAAAACAATAGAATGAATTTCAGAGATGAACTTTTCCGTTAATTTTGAGATTAGTTTGTCTATAATTTTTAACTTAGGGTTCTTTTGATATAGCTCTTCCTTTCTTGATATATCTACTTCTTCTAAAAGATGTCTTGTATTTGCATTTCCCAAATTGAGAGAACATTGCTTAGCACTTCCAACTTTTTCAATTTTTATTATCCCTTCTTTTTCCATGTTGGTAATATGCATATGTGCTGGTCGGTAGCCAATTTTCAGTTTTTTAGAAATTTCCAGTATAGTTAGCCCCTTGTCTAGTTTAGTTCTCATCAGTTCTATAATCTTTAATAATGTTTTTTGTCTCATTTTAGTTATTCACTTAATGAATAATGTTATTCACTTTAGTATTTAAGCTTTTCGGTCTACTAATCTAAAAATCCGCAGGTTTTCAGCTATCTGTCACGTAAGCGACTTCGAGCCGACACCATAATTTTTCTGAAAGAAAAATATTCGTAATCGTTTTCGAGCCCACCGAGTAATATGTCGCCTAACTTTAGGATTTAACGAAGTTTCAATAAAGGAAATTTGGGTTGAAGGACTGCAAGGACGGAACCGCTAAATCACGTGTTAAGCGACCCGAACGAAGTGAGAATGCAATTGGGTCGAGTATTTTTTTCAGAAGAAAAAAAGCGGAGAAATTTAATTTTCAAATCTGTCATATAGTTTAAAGATTTCCTCTTTTAGAACCCCGCCTTTTATTTCAATTTTATTAGCACCTTTTCTATTAAGATATTTAGTGCTAACAAGCATTTCTTTACCAAATAATTTTGAAGATTCTTTTAATGAAATTCCAAAGACGATTCTACTAATATTTGCCCACCATGAAGCAGAAAAACACATAGGGCAAGGCTCACAAGTAGAATATAAAGTAACCCCATTTAAATCTTTGGAATGTAGTGATTTACACGCATCTCTTATCGCATTAATTTCTGCATGAGCTGTGGGGTCAAAATTATTGGTTTTACCTGATTTTCCACTAGAAATAATCTGCTTGTCTTTAACTAAAACACAACCAAACGGAAAAGGTGCGTTTTTAGCTTGTTCAATTGCTAATTTCATGAAGCGTTCGTCATTCATATTATTGTTTAAGGCGGAGTTCTTTATATTACTTATCATTCTAGGATTTGAAAATTAAATTTCATATAACAGAGGGTTATACTATATCTAAAATCAAACAGTAATATTTATATATTTACTTTATAAAGATTTATCTATGATATTAAAAAAAAGGGGTCAAGCTACCCTATTAATTACAGTAGGGATAATTATATTGATTCTGTTATCTATAGCCTTCTATCTAAGATCCTCTTTCATTACTCCACCAAAAATA
Organism: Candidatus Woesearchaeota archaeon; assembly: GCA_023246445.1. Classification (GTDB taxonomy): domain Archaea; phylum Nanobdellota; class Nanobdellia; order SCGC-AAA011-G17; family JACQNH01; genus JACQNH01. The sequence continues at coordinate 14,864 of JAHFIJ010000003.1, read as the reverse complement.
GAAGATTTGCAGAAAGAAACAGATTGCCCTCAAAAAATTATTACCGATTGTATTGGAAGAGTTGCTCCGGATTATATTAATTTAATAGGAAAGCAAGGCGGTTACTTAAATACCCCGCCAGATACTTTCAGATTATTTAATGGCTCTAGAGTTTCAGTTTTATGCTACAATATTCCTGGAAGGGATGAATGTATTAATAGGATGCTGACAAAAGAAGAAATGGAAAAGCAATTAGAAAACGCTTTGGATTTCGCTTTGCAGTCTTGTGTTAATGTCCAAAGTTGTAAAGGCTTTAGCAGTGGGTTTTCAATACAAACTCCTAAAAAATTAAAAACAGATGTTAATATAGAAAAAGACAAGGTTTTGGTAAAAGTAAATTATCCTGTTGTATTAACATCAAGATCAGGTGCACAATTAACAGTTCAGGACTTTTCCACAGCCTTGGATTATCCTTTAGGCTCTTTATATGATGTTGCTGTAAACCAGGTTATAGATACAGAAGCAGAGTTTGGTAATTTCGAGCAATTATTGTATATGATAACGCATAAAGGTAAAATTTTAATTGAGCTTAAAAAACCTTATCCGGATAAATTATACATCTTAAAAACAAATAATAATCCATTTAGATTCCAATTCTTTATCCAGGGAGAACCCGGTTAAAATGACATATCTTGGATCGTTTGAAGTAATAAGAAATTTTATTTCATTAATGTTTATTAAAAAGGGTTGTCCTAAAAAAAAATTTTATGCTATATTTGAAATCTTAATCTTGTTATTTACACCATTCTTAACTATTGATTTATTCTCTTCTCCAGTATCTGCACAAACCGTTATCTCAGGAGATCAAAAATCCTGCTGTCAAAAAACCAAAACAGGCTCATCATGTGTTTTCACAAATGCTTCAGAATGTGACTCTTCATTTTTATCAGCTCCAACTTCATGTGATCAAACCAGCTTTTGCAAGACTGGATGTTGTTTTAATGAAAACTCCGGCAATTGCTTTAAGAATACACCAAGAAGCCTATGTGAATCTCAATCCAATTCAACATGGAAAGAAGGTGCAGACTGTAACATTCTCCCTTGCACTAAAGGATGCTGCGTTTTATCAAATGAATGTTCTTTTGTTACACAAACAAGATGTAAAAGAGAAACTTCAAATTTTGCAGATGTTAATTCAACATTTTTATCTAATATTAATACAGAATTAGCTTGTATAAATCAATGCCGCTCCTTAGACAGAGGTGCTTGTGTTAAGCCGGATAATACCTGTGTTTTTACAACAAGAGAATCATGTGGTGTTGAGATTACTACAACAGATTCTCCATTATCAGGTGTAAATAAATCTACAGTTGGATTTCACAAGGATTTTTTATGCTCTAATCCTGTATTAGGAACTACCTGTGCAAGGCAGAAAACAACAGGCTGTTTATCAGATAAGGATGAAGTTTATTGGTTGGATTCCTGCGGCAATCCTGAAAATATTTATTCTTCAGATAAAAGAGCTTCATTTAATAATGGCTTTATTTTAAGTAAAGAACAATCCTGCTCTTTATCAAATCCGGAAGATTCTAATTGTGGCAATTGTGATTTTGCTAAATCAACTCTATGCAAAGAAGCTTCTCGTGATAAATCCCCTACATTTGGAAAATTCACTTGTAAATCAATTGCTTGTTCAGCCCAGGATGTTTTCAAATCTCCCACATCTCCTGCTTCAGGCGGCCCGAAAAAAGCAGGCGAATCATGGTGTAATTATGATGGTCCTGTAGGCTTTGGAAGAGATTTAGTAGGCTCAAGGCATTTAAGAAAAATTTGTATAGATGGCCAGGAAATTACAGATGAATGTGCAGACTTTCGTGAAGAAATTTGCGTTCAGGGTAATTCCGGAGAGCCACCCTTTGATAATTTTCAGACATTATTTTTAACTGGTTCAGGAAAATATATAGAAGCAGCTTGTCGTGATAATAGGTGGGAAACCTGCAATGCAGCAAATCAAATTCAAATTGGTGGTTGTGGTGCAGACTGTGACTTTGCAAAATTTCAAATATCTGGCTGTAAAGATGGTGACTGCGATGCTATAAAAAAGCAAAGAGAGATAGCATGCTGTAGAAAAAAAGCCTGTGATAATTTAGCATTAAGAGATTGTTTCTGGGCTCCATTTGGCGTATCTGACTTAAGAGTTTCTCCGGAAGATGGCGGCGGTTTTTGTGTTCCGCATATTTCCCCGGGTATTAGATTCTGGGAAGCAGGCCTAGCTGAAAATACCCCTGCAGGTTCTTCTACATCATTAGCATCACCTTTAAATCCGCAGGCAGCATTTAATCAGGCAACAACTACACAGACAGCAGGCTTAACTTTATGCGCTCAGGCAACGCAAAAATGTTCTGTTAAATATGAGAAGGGTGGAATAGACAGAGTATTTGGCACAGGCGGTTATGAATGCCTGGAAAATTGCAACTGTTTAACAAGAGAGTGGATTGTTGGCTCTAATAATGTATGCAAGGCAATAGGCGATTGTGGTGCATATTTTAATATAGAAGGGAAAGCAACATTTGAAGGCTTTTCAGAAAACTCAAATAAATTTGCTTTGGAGTTGGCAGACTTATCAGATTTCACAACATTTTCAAAATCTTCCAAAACAAAAGACAGCAGATATGAATTTACAGATTTAATGAAAAGATTAGCAGTTCCATTAACATTTATTGCAGCAGCAGGAGTTTATACAAAATACTTTACAACAGCAGGTTCATTTGCAGGTGCTTCTCCATTGGGTGGGACTTTATTAGGTAAAGGGATTCAAGCATTATTTCCAAATACTGGCGGGACTTTGGCAGGTGCAGGGCATTTAAGTAAAATTAAATTTTCTAGTTTAACCGGGGAAATAAAACAGAGTAGAACTTTTTTAGTTAACAATCAAAAAGGTTTTATATACAAAATGTCAAATAATGATTATGCGTTCGTTCTAGAAAATCCAGGCAAAGGCAAAATTGAAGAAAAAATATTATCGGCAAAAGACGCAATAGTAGAGGTTAAAGGCACAACAGGAATAACCGTTTTCCAGGTCATAAACACAGTAATGTGGGCATACACAATCTACCAAGCGATAGATATGATGTTAAAAAAACAAAAAACAGATAATTTAGTAGCAGAATGCAGGCCTTGGGTTGCTCCTCCAATAATTTCAAACTCAGACTGTGATAAATGCAACCAGCCAGGAAAAGTTTGTTCAGAATACAGATGCAAATCTTTGGGTCAATCTTGTCAGTTAGTAAATCAGGGAACAACAGAAGAAAAATGTGTAGATATACATCCAAATGACGTTACCTCTCCAATTATAACACCAGATGAAAACTCTTTGCCATCAGGATTTAAAGTTCAAGAGCAAAAAGGAGAAGGCTTCACAATTACACCACAATTCAAACCATTCCAGGCAATTTCAATAGGAATAACAACAAACGAGCCTTCACAATGTAAAGTATCATTAAATCATTCAGTTAAATTTGAAACCATGCCTCCAAATTTTTTCGGCTCTCCCTCATTTAAAACTAATCATACAATGTTATTCTCCTTGCCGCAGGAAGTTACATCAGCGGAATTAATTAAAGTAACAAACGGCGGAAGATTTGAATTATTTACTAGATGCACAGATGCAAAAGGAAACTCAAATCAAAGAGACTATTTCATTAAATTTAATATAGAAAAAGGCCCTGATTTAACAGCGCCTTCTTTGGAAGTAACGTCAATACAGGACAATTCCTTTTTACAATTTAATACTACAGAAACTGATTTATCTATATTCCTAAATGAACCATCAGAATGTAAATGGGATAAATTTGATATAGATTTCAAAAATATGCAGAATAATTTCACTTGTGTTACGTCTTCAGCATCAAGAATACCATTATTCCAGGGATTATATGAATGTAAAACAAAATTAAATAATTTGGCTTTAGGAGAAAATAAATTCTTTTTCAGATGCAAAGATCAGCCTTCAGCTCCAGAAGATAAGAGAAATACAAATGAAGAATCATTCCCTTTCAGCTTAAGAGTAGCCAGGCAATTAAAGGCAACCTTGATATCTCCATTAGCAAATATAACTCTATTTACCTCAAACATCACATTAAAAGTAAGAACTGATGAAGGCGCAGAAAATGGAAAAGCCAAATGCGCATTCTCAGACAAGAATGTTCCAGTAACAGATATGGCTTTATTTCTGAACACAGATTCAACAGAACACACTCAAAATTTAATATTGCCTAAAGGAGATTATACCTTCTTCATTAAATGTTTAGACGCAGCTGGTAATTTAATAGACTTACAATCCAAATTCTCAATACAGGTAGATACAGTTCCTTCACAATTAACCTCAATATTTAAGCAGGGAAATATACTAACAATTGGAATAGATGAAGATGCAGACTGTGAATCTTCAACAGTAGATTTCACATTTGGAGAAGGGGTTAAAATGTTAAAAAACAATCTAAATCATCAGACTTCTATGGACTCTTCTTCCTTATTTATTATCTGCAAAGACACCTTCAGTAATATAGCTAAATTCAAGATTGCAGCCTAAACTCAACATTCGGTAAAATAGAAACTTTTAGATACTAATCTGGATTAGTCCTAATTATGATTAGTCTCATTAACAGAACTGTCCGAATTTAAGCTTGTGGAGATGGAAGCTCTTTAATCTAACTAGGAACTTTTCTACCGAAATATTTATAAATACTTGGAACTTTTATTCCTAATATGGTTTCGATACAAATTCACAAAGAGCATATAAAAGAACATTTACAGGAAATAGAAGATGCTATAACAATAGGGATAGAAAAAAGACCTGCAACTATTGGTTTGCATACTTCTGCATGTTCTATCTCCCTTCTGGAGTTATACCTCCATACTTTAGGAAAGATTTCAACAGGCACAATGATAAAACATGACTGGTTCAAACCCCCATTACCCGGACAAAAGATTGCACCTTTAGCAGAAAGAAAATTAGGAGTTAACTTCCCGGATAAAGAGGAAATCTTAAACTTAATGTATTCGATAGAAGATCAAAGGAACAAATTAATCTATGGGAAGTCAGTTAAAGAGGTTACGGAAGCAGTTTTATCTTCTTTTCAAAAATTATATTTAATTATAAAAAATAAACTTAAGGAAATAGGTAAAGAAATTGAATAAGCAAACATTAAAATCTATAGCTTATATGCAAAATGCTATAAGCTTTATTTTTTTAGACCCGAATATTGACAGCCATATTAACAGCATTCACCTATTTGGCTCAGCAGTCAGGGGGGATTTAACAAAAGACAGCGATATAGACCTTTTTATTGATTGTAAAAATGAAAGAGAAGTGGAAAACATTGTAAAATCAGCCTTATCAAGATTTTACAGATCTAAAGATTATGAAAAATGGCAGTTATTGAAATTTACTTATCCAATTTCAGTTCAGGTTGGTAATATAAAAGAATGGCAGTTAAAAACAAGTATTTACTCAGAAGGTTTGCTTTTATATTCAAAAAAGATAGAATTTGAATCAGCAGAACGTAAGGTTTTGTTTATTTTCCAGTTACCAAAAGACAAAAAGAAATATCTTCATTTAATTAGGTTTTTATATGGAAGAAAAGAAAGAGGCTATAAAGAGCATGGTTTAATTAAAGATGTTAATGGAAGTAAGTTAAGTTCTAATATTCTCATAATCCCAAAAGAAAACCAGTTAAAATTAATTGAATTTTTAAATAAAGAAAAAGTAGATTACACAATGAAAGAAATCTGCACTTTTGAATGAATGCCACCAAACTTCTATTTTCACAATACCTTTTATTTCTACTAAAAATAGATTAGCTTTCAAAATTGATATCAAATTTCACTCTATGTTAAAATTATGGAATTAAAAAACAACTAAAGAAATTTCTATGTATTAAATTAATTTGTTTTAAAGATTTTCCATAATAAATATAAACTCTTAATCTAAACCATACTTATGAAAGGACAATTATTTTCATTGCCATTTATTTATCTTTTTGGTATTATAGCCGCAGCTTTAATATTAGCATTTGGTTTCTCTGCAATTCAAAAGCTAACAAAGACAGTGGATGAAGCAGCGCTGGCAAAAGCAGTTGAAAGCCTAAGGGAAAAAGTAGATTTTTACTATACTTTAGAGCCAGGATCAAAAAAACAATTTAAATTTGATAGCTCCATTAGGGTCTCAAATAAGGTAAATTATGCCTGCTTTGTTAAATCTAAATCCCCAATAACAGGGCAATTGCCAGATCAATCTTTAAAGCCTTTAATCCAAAACTCTAATTACAACCTTTATTTTCTCCCATTAACCTCATTTAAAGCAACAAGATTCTTAGTTAAAAATTTAGAACCTTCAATAAACCCTTTATGTATTGCAACTAAAGGTTCCTTATCATTCACATTAGAAACAAAAGCAACAGAAGATAAAGTCTATGTTGAAATAACCCCAATACAAAACAATTAAAAACACAATTTTCTTATATTCTAAAGGAGAGGTAAAATGTTATTAAACAAAAAAGGTGATGTTTCACAGCCATTTACTTATCTATTTGCCATAATAGCAGGATCTTTAATATTAATCTTTATATTATGGTTTGCACAAGGCCATCTTAAAATTGAAAAATCAAAATCCTCGCAGGAAGCAGCATTTTATTTTGATGAAACATTGTTATTATTGTCTGCAGCAGAAGATATCTATAACCAGGAAATGACTAAAAACCCGTTAAAAATGAATTATGAAATATCCTGCGGCAATTTAGTAGTTGAAAATTCCAAGCCTGCAAAATTAAATTCCATAGTTTTCTCGCCAAAGAAACTTAACTCAAAGCAGTTGGCAGTCTACTCAAAATCCGTTTTATTCCCATTTAAAATAACAAATATATTTATTATTTCAGAAAATTCCAAAAGATACTTGTTTGTATTTGATGATAGCACTAAGAATTTAGTTGAATCATTTAAAAGTGATATCCGTGTTAAATTGCCATCAATATTTAATTTTCAGTTGATATCCAGGCAAAATTTACTGTCTAACCTTAATGATCTTGCAAAACAGCAGATAACCAGATTAGTTTTATTTACAAAACTCTCCCAGCAGGATATAACAAAAATATCACAAAAGCTCCCCGATTTAGACATATTATCAGTAGATTATCAGGATGGTCAGGGCAGCTTAAAGTTTATCTCAAAAACCTCATCAAAAGATTCAAATTTCTTCTCTTTGCCATTATTATATGCAGCTATATTCTCAGAATCACAGGAGACTTATGAATGCTCTAAGGAATTATTATTAAAAAAATTAAAACTATTATCAAAGCTTTACAATCAGAAAGCCAGTTTATTACTCTCTTCTTTTGCCTCTTGCCCTTATCCTCAGGCATCTTCAATATTAAATGCATTAGATACTTCCACATTAGAATCATTAAGATTATTTTATAATTCTCTGGAACAGGTAAACAACATGTTAGCAGGAGGTAACTGTGTTTCTCTCTACTAAAGGCTCTATTCGGTATAAAGGATTGAATAATAAAGCTCAACACAGCTCTTCAAACTTTTCTTTTCTAAAAAGAAAGGTTGCTCAAACTCAATCAATGGAATTAATAGCAGTCCTCTTTGTATTTTTAATTATATTGTCAGTTGGCATCTACTATTATTATCAGTTTCAATTCTCAGACATTAAATCCTCAACACAAAATTTGATAAATGAAAGATTAGGGGTTTACCTAGTTTCAATTCCAAATATGCCCGAATTTCAGTGTAGCTTCAGAGCCTCTAAAGAAATCTGCCTGGATGCTACTAAACTGCTTTTATTCAAGAGTTCAGAATTATCAAAATCAGTTACTTTGCCAAAAGCAAGAATTACGGTTAAACAATTATATCCAATAAAAACATCTACAAAAGAATGTGTCTTACAAGATTTTAATTCACCAGATTTCCCGGATAATTGCCTATATTTCACAATAAAAGATTTAAATCTAAAAGAAAGAAGATCAATAATCTCAAATCCTGTTCTATTATATTACCCAAATAAAAATATTTATGCTCTAGGCTCATTAATAATGGAGGTAGATTAAATGAAGAAAACAATTCAAAATCCTTTAAATTTTCCTAAAAGAAAGATTCAAACACAGTTTTCTTTCGCCAACGTTTCTTTTCCTAAAAGAAAGATTCAAACACCGTTTTCTTTCGCCAACGTTTCTTTTCCTAAAAGAAAGATTCAAACACCGTTTTCTTTCGCCAACGTTTCTTTTCCTAAAAGAAAGGTTGCTCAACAGGAGATAATAGGTCTTCTTATCATAATAATCTTACTTGTCTTTGGGGTCTTAACCTTTGTTACATTATCCTATAAAAACCCTTCTTTGCCTACTGTAAAGGATGTCTCTAAATCTACTTCAATGTTAAACATAATCTCTAAAGTTACGCTTTGCACGGAAATTAACCTGGAAGAAGCAGTTAAATTATGCTCTCAATCGCTAAACGCATGTAATAAAAACGCCTGCGAATTAGTCAGGGAAGAAACAGAAAAAATGTTAAAATTACTATTAAAGCCAAAAGAAACATTTAAAATCTCAATTAAAGAAGAAAATAAAGATGTTTTGGAGTTCGGAGAATGCAAAGGCGATATAATTACAAGTTCCAGGAATATTCAAACTCAAATCTCAGGAATCTCTCTCAAATTAGCCCTATGCAATCAATAAAAATGAAAACTTTAATTAAATCTCAAATAAACCCAGGATTATTTGCTTTACTGAACCTATCATACAGACTTTTGATTAACAAACATATTTATACGCACTTTTTTTTAAAAAATTTAGTCTATAAGCCTTATAACTACGTTTTAAACACATTTTCAAATTATACTATCTATTTTATTACCAAAATATTTATAAACGCATCTCTTACAATATTAGCAAGTCTATCAAGTAGCATAAAATAAATGCTTCAAAAAGAGGTAGATAATACGCTGATATTCAGCAAAAATTCAAACGGAGGTGTTTCGATATGCAAGAAACATTCGTATTAAAAGCTAAAAAAGCTATGAAGAAAGTATTGGCAATAAGCACAGCAGTGACTATGCTTGGAGCTACAATGACTAGTGCACTAGCATTAGATCTTGGAGAGTATCCATCCCCTTTTGTAAAAGGCGGAGTATATGATCCATCAAATGTTTTTGTTTTAGGTGATGAGGCAAAAGGGCCAGACACATTTGGTGCTTTAGACATCGCAGCAAACCTGCAATTTGAAAGTAAGGTTTGTACCGCCGGTGGTAAAGGAACCGTTAATGTTGTAGGCGATGCAGCAGCCATATCTACAAATTCAGACCTATTAGAATTAAAAGAGGGTATTGGAGATGTAAGAGAAACACTAAGTGAATTTGATTTAGATGGTTTAAGAGGTGGCTCAGTAACAACAAATGAAGGAAGAACAGAATATAATCAATATTTAAGGTTTAACTCCTCCACTTTATCAATTTCAAATCCACCACTAGTAAACTTTACTGAAAATGATGAGCCAGTAGAGAAAGTTGGAGACTTTTTGGTTTTCCAGGTTGGTGGAACAAATGCCACAGACGCATTCTTTGAATATGAATTACAATTTGAAGAAGGTCTAGAATCTACAATCTCATCTTCTAAATTAGCAGACATGGATGATGAAAGCCTAGTAATTTTAGGGCAAACCTATGTATTTGTAGACACAAAGATTGATACAACTAACAACGAAGTTAAACTAGTATTGTTAGGTGGAGCAGTTTATGATGTCTTGGAAGAAGGAGAAAAGAAATCCTACACAATAAAAGGAAAGACCTATGATGTCCAGGTAGTAGTTATCACAGACCAATCACCAGAAACAGTTGTCTTCAAGGTTAATGGTGAACAAACCAAAGAACTTGATGATGGAGAGGTTGCTACATTAAGTGACGGAACACTTTTAGGTGTTTCAGAAGTAATTTCAAATGAGGCTGGAGAAGCTGGTGGCGGCGACATTGTAGAATTCTATATTGGAGCTAATAAGCTTGAAATAGAAGATAAGGAATATATAGACTCTAACTTCGAAAGTAGAGTTAAAATTGATAATGAACCATTAGAAGATGCATGGGTTGAAATTGATCTAACTGAGTTATCTTCAACAGAAGCTGAAATAACTAGTATCAAATACAGGCTTGTTGCTGACTCTTTGCCAGGTTTAACAAATATCTATGTTCCGCCAGGACATGGTGTTCGTGAGTTCTTAGATGAACCTCAAGGACTACTAGGTCAAAACTGGGACGTAAGGTATGAAGGTCTGGATGACACAGGTGTTTCTGTAATTAAATTAGATCCTAAGGGTGACGATGCCTATACATTAGAATTCACAAACCAAATAGGTCAACTATACAGAGTGCCTTATATAACCAATCAAGGTGGAATCTTCAAGTTTGGTGACGATGACGATGATCTTGTGTTTAGTGAAGGTTACATAAATACAAGCGCTAGCGTTAATGCAAGTAATCTTTTCTTCAATATTGAAACAAATGACTACTTTGTATTATCTAAGCAAGATGCTGCAAATGCAACAGATGAAACCGCTGTTTCCCATGTTGTCCGTTATACATCTATTGACACATCAAATAACCAGGTAACAGTAGATGACTTAGCAACAGGAACAAGAGAGTTTACCTACTCAACATCAGGCATAGGCAATTCAACTGTAACAATTGGTAAGGCAAACCTATTATTTGGGGGGAATACCTATCAGGCATATATCAACAACAATGCCTCTACAAACTATGCTTTAGCTGTAGACCAGAATGGTGATGGTACAATTGGTACTTCTGCTAGTGTAAGTATTCTTACATCAGGTACAGAATTTTCTAGCCAAGCAACTGGGGGTTTCCCTCTTGCTACTTCTAATTTGCAAGAAGTTAAAGTAACAGTAAGAGGCGGGGCTGTATTAGACTTAGGTAATCACACACAATCGCACGGTGTGGATCCAAGAGCAGCGAGAGGAACAAATGCTCAAATCCAAGGGGGTTTAACAATCAGTAACCATACAGGAACTAATAACCTTACATTGGTTACAGTAAACTCTGAATTTGATGAGAACGGCCCTCTAAATAATGGTGGGGATGAAATCTTGGTATTTAGTATTGTAACCAGAACCAATAATGAATTAGGTATACCAAAAGCCGATGTCTATTATGTAGATAATGGAACTTCAGCTACAGGTATTATTCAAGATTTTGCTAAAAGAGTTACGCAAAGACTTGTGCTTAATGAACCAGATGACGATGAAGACCATCATTTAGCTATGACTGATTATGGTGCAAAAATCGACTTGTATGAGCCATCAGGTACAACAGAAGCTGAGACATTGTTGGTAGAGTACCCATTAGCTGAAAGAGGAGCTCAAGTATATGTTACAATGGGTTCTGTTGCAGTTTCTTCAACATCAACAGGAACATCTTGTACAGTACAGGATATTACTCCTTCGACAAAGACAGCTAGTGAAGTATCAGGTGTTGCAAAAGCCAATAACTTAATTGTTGTTGGGGGTCCATGTGCTAACTCAGTAGTTCCTGACGTATTTGGCTTAACATGCTCTGGTTGGAGCTTAAAGCCAGGTGAAGGAATTATCAAGCTAGCTGAAAATGGAAATAAAGTAGCAGTACTTGTAGCCGGTACAGGTGCAGACGACACAAAGAGAGCTGCAGTAGTATTAGCAAACGCTAAACAATACAAGTCAAAATTAGCTGGAAAGACAGAAGTAGTTGTTAAAGGAACAACTGAAGAAGTCTCAAGTGTAGAATAAAGGCATTAAGCCTTTCTTTTTTTTCTTTTTTATTTAATTTTTTCTTAATATTTCTGAATACTGTGGTAAATTTCAGTTTCTAATTTTAGTGGCGTACTTTCAACTCCAGCACAACAATCTTTTTAAATTCTAGCACATTTTCTTATTTTGAAAATGGAATATCGAGCAACTTTCAGAATTGATTGTGGAGTTTCTCCAGGTTATGGAGTTAAATATCCTGGTAATGTGGAAAGGACCGAAACTCTTTTAGCAGATAGTCCTCAAGTTGCCCACCAAGAAGCAATGAACAGGGCAAGAGAATTTGCTGATGATTATTTGAGCAATCCAGATAATGGTTTGACAACTGTTCAATTATTATCTTTACAAGATTCTAATGGGGCAGTAGTCTCTTTCGATGCTTCAAAATCAGTTGTCCAATCAAATATGCTGGAACATTTATTGGCTTCTGCCTGAGTTTGACAGTAGATAATAAGTAATAACTTTTTCTCCTTCTAACTAGCAAAAATTAATAATTTTGTTTAAAATTTGTAATGTCAAAATAGAATCTTAACTACTGCTCTCTCAAAGATCTTCAGGACGAACTATTTTTATGCATTGATATTCTTTCAACTTCCTGCTCCTTATAATCAAAATCTCTTGCTAAAATCTTTTTGTATTCTTCAATTATTTCTTGGGATGAGAAGATTTGAATATTTTCTTTTATGCATCTAAATAAAAATTTCTGAGCTGCACTATTATTCCATAAAGTAGCAGATATTAGCACATTTGTATCAAATACAACTTTTGTTATCATTTTTTTCTTGACTTCTCTACTATATCGGATATGTCTGTCTCTTTGATACCTTTTGCTTCAAGTCTTTTCTTTCCTTCTTTAGCTATTTCTTTAAGCTCGCAGATTAAATCTTCTTTAGAAGGTATTTCAACTTTCTTCAGAACTATACTGTCTTTTCCACTGACTACTGCGAACATAGTTCCTTCTGAAGCGCATATTTCCGCCCTGATATCTTGAGGTATTACTATCTGCCCCCTCGAGGACATTTTTATCATTTCAACATGCATTTTATTTCCCCCCATGTTTCTTACTTTCTTATAATAAGATATACTTATTTATAAACCTTTCTGTTTTTAATAACTTAATTGGTGCTGTACTGAAATTTTAATATGGAATAACCTACTATTTAATCCTACTAACAACAGTTTTAAAATATTTTAAGAATCTCTACTCATCATTAATAACCTTTAAAAGCAATTTTAAGCAAAATTATTTTTATGCGAGGTGTTATTTTAGCAGGGGGGATGGGGACTAGATTATTGCCAGCCACTTTAATTACTAATAAACATCTTTTACTAGTTTATAAAAAATTAATGATAGAATATCCATTGCAAACTTTATTAGATATTGGTATAAAAAATATTATTATTGTTTCTGGGGGTAATAATATTGGTGACATAGCAAATGTTCTAGGTTCTGGAAAGAAGTATAATGCAAGATTTACTTATGTTGTCCAGGATGAGCCCTTAGGTATTGCACATGCAGTTTCATTAACAACGGATTTTTTGAATAATGAACCTTTTGTTGTTATCTTAGGAGATAATTATTTTGAAGACAATATCTCTAACTTCATAGATACTAAAAATTTTAATTCTGGTTCGATAATATTCCTTAAAGAAGTTCCAGATCCACAAAGATTCGGCTGTCCTGGTTTTATAAATGGAAAAATATCTATAATAGAGGAAAAACCCAAAGAACCAAAATCAAATTACGCTGTTACAGGTTTATATTTCTACGATAATACGTATATAGACAAATTTAAAACATTAAAACCTTCAGGAAGAGGAGAATATGAAATAACTGATATTAATAGCCTCTATCTTAAGGAAGGAAAATTAAACCATACTATATTAAAGGGTTTATGGTCTGATATGGGGGTTCATGATACTCTTCTGCATGTAGCTAATTTTGTTAAAGAAAAAGAAACTAAATAAACTTTGATAGTAATCCTTTCTGAAAATAAATGCGCCGTGGACAGGACTTTCAGCGTTCTTTCAACCTTTCTTTACAAGGTTTCTTTTTTAAAGAAAACTCTTTTGAACCTGTATGTCCTTGCGGACACCAGCTCTCAAGGCTTACGCTCTCGATTTGTTAAAATCGAAATTAGCGCACTACCAGATTATGCGACCACGGCATCTTAAAATCTCATGAAAACTGCTTTAAATAAATTTCTATAATCTAAAATTGCAGATATTTGGGCTTCTCAGCAGGCTTTACCTTTATATCTAAATCATGATCACATTGTATTGAAGTATCAGCCCATATCTCATATCTCTTCTTATCAGCATCCTGACAAAACCATATATCATCAAAAACACCAGAATTCTCTACATATCTGAATTTAATATCCTCCAGCACTTTTCTGGCTATCATTAAGCACCCTAAACCACACGCCTTAATCCTGTATAAGCCTGGTTTTTTCGCTTCAGTGCTCATAAATCTTACTGCTTCAGTATTTCCCTCAACAGAAGCCCATAATAAAGGCCTAATACCCGGCTCCCCCTTAAATCTGTATACTGTATAATAAACCCCGCTTATAATATCCTTCTTATTATCTATCAATTTGTCCACAGCATCTTTAGGTGCAATAACATCCTGCTCCAGGCTAAAGAAATAATCAAAATCCTTCTCTAAAAAATAATCTCTTAATATATTTCTGTTAACAATCACATTTTTAACAGGGTGTCCTAAATCCTTTCCCCTTATTACATTTACGCCCTTTCTTTGCAATAAATTAAAATAGTCCTCAGTTTTAGAATTATCCACTAATACAAACTCAAAATTCTTAAAATTAAAATCTTTAACCGACTGTAGAAACCTATCCAAACAATAAGCCTTTCCATCATATGTAGGACAGCCAATTAATACCTTTGCTTTAGTCATTTTTTCCTTCTAATATACCCCTAATAAGCTTAATACTAATCTGTCTGCACTTCTTATCATTCCATCTTCATCTTTTCCCTGCACTATTACACATTTGTCGTAATATATTTTATCTTCATCTCCT
>JAHFIJ010000002.1 GCA_023246445.1 Candidatus Woesearchaeota archaeon | reverse complement strand
AACTGCAACTCGTGACAATTTGTCACGGTTTGAAATTGCAGGCAAAAGATGGCAAAATGAGGTATGCCGACTGCGTAACAACAAAAAATGCATTCAGGCTTATACAATCAATTCCATCTCCAAAGGCAGAGCCATTTAAGCAGTGGTTAGCTAAAGTGGGCTATGAACGAATCCAAGAGATCGAGAACCCGGAACTCGCTCAGGATAGGGTAAAGGAATATTACGAGCTAAAAGGTTATCCTAAAGAATGGATTGACAAGCGATTAAGAGGCATCGCAATAAGGCAGGATTTAACAGATGAATGGAAAGGCAGGGGAATTAAAGTGCAGGAGGATTTGCCATCCTTACAAATGAGATATCAAAAGCTACTTTTAACAAAACAGTTCAGGAGTATAAGGAATTTAAGGGCTTAAAGAAAAAGAACCAGAATCTAAGAGATCACATGACTGACTGGGAACTAATCCTTACAATGGTTGGGGAGAAAGCTACTACAGACATAACAGTATCAAAAGACTCTGAAGGATTTGAAGAGTGCAAAGAATCAGCAGTAGAAGGCGGGACTATTGCGAAAAACACAAGAAAAGAATTAGAGGAAAAAATAGGCAAGTCTATCGTTTCAAAAGAAAATTACATGTATTTGACGCAAAAGAAGAAACAAAAGCAATTGCCACAAGAAAAATAGAATGGTTGCCTCTTGCACAAACAGCAGAAAGAGGCGAGGGGCTTCATCTCACAATTATAAAATCTCAATAAATCAATGTTTCTTTTAAAGAAAATCTAATTTTGATATTTTATATAACCTATTATTAAATGCAATAAAGTTGGGCTCCTCAAGAATCAGTTTTAATAATCCTACGACAATTTTTGCTTCCGCATTTACATTCAAAGGACTGCCCCGGAATACTTTCTTCCGCATAGTCTCCAGTAATTTCTTCTCCTTTTTTGATATTTCTCTTGGCCATATCGCAAAAATTTTCCGCATATGTATTTGCATCACAAGAATGATTGACATATCTCGCTGGGGATTGCATTAAAATATATTTCCCCCCCATATACGCAACATATCCCTTTTCATTCTCGGATAATCTGTCAACTTCTTCCTTTGTCAATTGGTGAGATATGTCCCATTTAACAACAATCTCTCCTTTCTTAATAATATGTGATGCGAATACTCCTTTCCCATGAATTTTAGATTTTTTTACGATAATATCTTCCATATTTAAACTTATAGTGGATTGTTTTTATTAATGTATCGGGGCCCAACTTTACTTCTTCGTCGCTTCGCTCCTTTCAGTCGCTCAAAAAGGAAATAAAGCCCTCAATGGGAATTTCATTTCTTTTCTAGGGTTTTTCCCAAAAGAAAAGCTATTTTGAACCCATGGCCTACGGTTTACAAAACCGTTGCTCTACCGCTGAGCTATGAGGGCATTAATAAATTCTATAAAAAACCGTTTTAAAAACCTTCCTAAAAAGTTTCATTATAACTATATTAAACTATAATTCTATTCTTTAGCAAGATACTTTACTTCAACACTAGCAACAGGATATACCCTCTTTAAACCTTCTTTTATACCCCTACTAAAACTATCATTTAAAACGCTTAAAACCAAATCCTCAATTTTCTTACCTTCTGTAAATTTGCCACTTATTTCCCTGCATAATTTTACTAATTTGCCACTAACTGCCTTATGCACTTCGCCCCTCAATAAGAGCATAACTTTTATTCTTACATCCCCTTCCAAGCATTTTACAGCAAAAGAATCCTCTATTTTGCCCTTAAATCTCCTCATACCCCTCTTCAGATAAGACTGAGAAACCTTTAGTCCAGTAATACTTGCATTTAATGTATTATTATCCCCGCTATTCAAAACAAAAATTAAAGTCATATATTGCTTCTTCATATCTCCGCTTACCATTCCAGCACTTAACTCTAATACTCTCCCGCTTATTTTCTCAATGCTCTCGCCAATAGTTTCGCCTATCAATCTCCCACCAAATATTTTAGGCCCGATTATCTGATACCATTTTCTCTTTTCCTTTTCAATTTTGACCTGTTGCTTCTTTTCTTCCATTTTTAGCTTTCTTTTTCTACTATTCTAGCAATAGTTTAGCATTCTCCCTATTAAAGACCCATTCTTGCGGTAGTCTTCCAATTTTTTTATAATATTTTGCCAATTTCTTTATCTTGCTTTCAGTCAATATTAAACCCCTTTTGCTAGGCATATCCTTTTTATTTTTCTCTAAATGCTTCATAATAATAATATCCTTTAATATAAGCGCAGTTAAATCTTCAGGTAATTTACGCTCTAGATTATTTTCTTTCAATATTTGAGTAACACTTTTTTCAGTTACAGTTTTAATATCAGGAACACCATAAACATCTCTCAATATCATTCCTATTAGACTTGCCTTATTCCCTTGATTAAATAATCTTACAACCAAAGCTTCTATTTCTTTATCAGAATATCTTAACCAGCTTTTCTTAACTATCTTTAATGGTTTTTTAGATCCGGATTTTCCCTTTCTCCTTGAATATTGTCTTGCCATTTTATACAATTTTTAAAACAGTTTTAAGCTTACACAGAACTAATTCAGTTCCGGTATAAAGAAGCTCTCACTGCTTTACCCTTCCAAATTTAACCACAGCAATCCTTTTTAAATCTTCCTACATAAATCTTTTAAACTGTTCAAATTCTTTAATCATATGGGAAAGAAATACAAAATAATCTATGACAGGGATAATTGTATAGGCGCAGCAGCTTGCGTAGCCGTTAATCCTGAATACTGGGTCCTAAAAGAAGACGGCAAAGCCTCTATTGTTACAAATAAGAAGCCGGAAATAAAAAAAATTAACGGAATTATAGAAGAAGTAATAATAGATGAAAAGGACTTAAAAGCAAACATAGAAGCAGCTAATGTCTGTCCTGTAAGAGTTATAAAAATCATTGACTTGGAAACAGGAAAAGAAGTTGCCCCCCAGTAAACCTTTTATATGTCTTTTCTTAACAAGAATTTATGAATATAATAATATGCTGTAGTAAGCATTTCTATAATAAAATACCTGAAATAAAAGAACAATTGGAAAGTCAGGGTCATAAAATCCATTTACCTAATAGTTATAATGAACCTTTCAAAGAAGAAGAAATGAAAAAAATTGGCAAAGAAGAGCACATTAAATGGAAAGCAGAAATGCTTCGTAAAGATAAACCAAATATTGAAAAAAATGACGCAGTTTTAGTTCTAAACTTTGAAAAGAATAACCAGCCCAATTATATAGGGGGTGCAACTTTCTTAGAAATAGCAAAAGCATTTGAATTAAACAAAAAGATTTACTTATTCAATCCAATTCCAGAGAATATTTTCAAAGATGAATTAACTGGCATGAATCCCGTTATAATAAACAGGGATTTATCTAAATTACAGTAACAAAGGTTCATAACTCTTTTAAACTAAATTTAAGTAATTCTAAAAATGAAATTAAAATTAATAAAAATAACAGATGAAACCCCGGATACAAAAACATTTAGGTTTTCGTTAGATAATCCTTTAGAATTTAAGCCGGGACAATTTTTAGTATTCATTTTTAAAATAAATAACGAAGAAATAAGAAGGCCTTACTCAATCTCCTCTTCACCAGATGAAAAAGATTATATTGAGATTACAGTTAAAAAAACATTAAACGGAAAAGCTTCAACATTATTGTTAGATAAAACAAAATTAAAAAACAAATTTGAAGCTTTAGGGCCTTACGGATCATTTTGTTATAATAATGAAAATACTGATAATATAATCCACATTGCAGCAGGCTCAGGCATCGCACCAATAAGATCAATTATAAAATATTTGTTAAAAAATAAACAGGAAATTAAACAAACATTATTATTTTCAAACAAAACAGAAAAAGACATAACCTATAAAGAAGAGCTTCAGAAACTATCAATAGAAAAAGTTTTTACATTAACAAGAGAGATTCATAAAGAAATTAAAAATGGAAGGATTACTAAAGATCTATTAAAAAAGCATATTAAAGAAAGTTCCTTGTATTTTATCTGTGGCCCACCCTTGTTCGTAGATTCAATGGTAAGTGAGTTAAAATCCTTAAATGTTAAACAAGAGCAAATTAAAACAGAAAGATATGACTAAAAGCTATTATAAGCCTTCTGTAATAATATGGCATCACTCTCAATATTAGGGCTTTCACAGGTTACAACCCCTTTGCATTTAAATTCTTTTAAAGCCTTTAATAAATCCTTATAATTAAACTTGCTTTCTTCCAATCTTAAATGATTCTTCTCTCCTTTATCTGTATATTCAATTCCTGCTACATGTATATGCATTTCATTTAAAGCATTTTTTCCTAATTCTTTTTCAATATCTTTTAAGATTTCACTAAACTCTTCGTAAGTATTATTTTTTCCAACACTTCTGGCAAATAAATGGGAAAAATCAATGCAGGGCATTACTTGTTCTATTTCCTGGCTTAATTTGATTACTTCTTTCAAATCGCCAAATTGTGATTTTTTTCCGGATATTTCAGGCCTTATCCAGATCTTATCATCAAAATCTTTAACTTCTTTCACTATTGTTTTAATTCCTTCTTTAATTTTCTCATAAACCCTCTCAGGATCTTCTTTTTGATAATAACCTGCATGAAAACAAACCGAATAACCCCCACACAAAGAGGTTATAATAGCAGAATTTTTTATATAACCAATACTAGCATAATATTTTTTCTTTTCATCAGAATTTAAATTTATAAAATAAGGACAATGGCAGGTTAATATTACGTCATTTCTTTGAGCTGTTTGTTTAACTAAAGGTGCTTTCTCTTTACTAATATTAATTGATCTTACAAATTCCAATTCCATAGAATCTAATTTTAATTTCCTGACAGTTTCTATTCCTTTTAGAGTGTCTCCATTAGTGCAAATCGGAATTCCAGCAGTTCCAAATCTTAGTCTATCCATTTTCATTTTCCAGCATTAAGTTGTTTTATTTTAGGCTCAAATTTTCTTGTAACTTGAACTCCGTTAACATATTCCACATCCACCACACCTTTATCCCCTAAAACGAATCTTCTAATATTTGATGGGCAAGTAGGCGCAAACACAGTTCTTTGACTACCCATACTAAGCTCTTCTGCTATAGAACTATCCCCCTTACCTGCACTACAACTCTGTAAAACAACAACAGCACCATCCCTTGTCGAATCCTTCAACACATTAAAAAAATCTTTATCTTTATTGTCGATATAATATTTCTCACCATCCCCATCACCAAGATTAATTTGTGATGGTTCTCCATGCCCCCCAATCAACACAAAACTTATTGCACCAAATTTTTCTTTTGCTTTTTTAAGCTGCTCTTGAGCTTCCTCCTCCTCTGATGCTTCCGTAATTAATAAGTAATATTTATCAGACAACGAATAGTAGAGCTCATCTATATTTAAAAATGCCCCGTTCCAATCATTACGGTTTAATATCACAAGTGCTACAGGTTTATCCGCCTTTTCACTATTCCAATTCCTCGAAACAAGATCAAGAGTCGGAAGGCTATATCTTTTCTTATTTTCTCCTTCTACTTTTAAATTCAACTCATTCATTCTTTCTTCATATTGTTTCTTAAATTCAGAACTACCTTCAAGGGAATTATTATACTTCTTCAGGAATTCTTTCACTCCCTTTGGCTTAACGCCTAAATCCTTAAGTTCAGCAATTTCCTTATAGTCAAAAGTCGTTTCTGCAGCTTCATTATATTCTCTTACTTCTTCTAATTTCACCCCATAATCTACTCTGCCCATAGTCCGACTACCAACAATTTTTTGGTATTCTTTCATCTCGTTAGGTTTCATACCAGCTTTATAAAAACTAAGAATATCCCCAAAATTATAACCCCCTTTATCAAAATAATCCACGATAGTATCAGGTAGAATTTTCAACCTCATTAACTCCACAAAATCGTCAATGGATCGCAAAGCAATTGTAAATTTTAATGAATGTTCAGGTTTTAATAGTGTGTTTAGATAAGTATCCAATTGTTTAGGTTTTATGTTATAATAATGCAGTCTTGCATAAAGTTCGCCAACTTTCGATATATCCGCTAAGCGAGAGATATATCCCCCCCTAAAAAAAGAAGTTTGATAATATTTTTCAAAAGGATATTTCTTAAGAACCTCTTGATAATCTTTAATAACCTTATCAGGTATATTCAATTTTACAAGCTGATTAAGATCAGTTTCCACCCCTAAAGAGCTATATTTCTTAACCTCTAACGGACTTATATCCTCGTCAATAAGCGGTATTATCTCCATGGCCTCTACCCCTACATCCAAATAAGCTTTCGCTTTATCGAAGGTTACACCCTTCTCCATAAAATCAATTACACTAAGCACAAAAAATCCATTATTTAAAAAAGGAATAGCCATCTTCAGATTTATTTCTTTATGATTCCTCGCTAACCACGCAGCTGAATCATCATCAATCCCACCAATTAAATAAGTATTATACAGAGCCAATTGTTCTTTGTCAAATTCACTAATATCAACAGAACCCAAAGAATTGTATATATTATACTCAGCAGAATTTTCTTTTGCTATACTTTTTATACCGCCAACCTTATCAATCTTTATATTCTCTTTTTTAGTTGATATTATAATCTCTGATTTAGATTTTTCAATTTCTTTAGATTTATCTTTATTCTCTTTCTCAAGAAAAGTTAGAACTAAAAGTTTATCATTTTCAACATTAATTGTTTTATCCATTCTAATAATCTTACCCTTTCCTTCCAAGAATTTAACACTGCCGGGTTTAATTTCAACATTTGCCTTATCTGTTTCAACTGTAAACTCATAAGCATTGTCTTTATATTTTACATCGCCCTTAATAAATTTATTAACAAAATTATCAGAAAAAACTACAACATTATCCCCTACACGTTCATTTAATTCTTCAGTAGATAAAACAATAAGATTTTCACCTTCAACCTCACCAACAACAAAGCCAGTTTCTTTTTGGAATACTTTAAAACTACCACTTAAACCTTTTGGATTTATTTTCACTTCTGAATTAGATCTAAGAATTAAATAACCATTAGAATAACCATTTTTATAGAAAATCTTTTTATTCTTATTTATCTCTAAAGTTCCTTTATTAACCCTTAGCTTAGTATCTCTTTCCAAAAAGGATACTTTATCCCTATTACTAAAGATAAGCGTAGGCTCAAAGTCTTTCTTTATATTTAAAAATCCAATATCGCCGTTAGAATCTGGAGATAAATAAAGTAAGATTTTTTTCTCATTATTCGCAAATCCTTTGAAGATCACTAATCTGCTGTTTGAGGGTATTTGCAAAAAAGAAGCATCATAAATCGATTCACCAATCTGAACTAGTCCTTTATCTTTAGTAGCAGTGATCTCGTAAGAATCTTTACCTTCTTTTAGTTCAACATTACCATGTACTTTAATTTTAACATCATTTACATTTTGGTCCTGCCCCTCAATCTCTGGTGTAGAATTTATTCTTTGAACATATATTAAAATTAACAGTAATAACAAAAATAGTTTAATTAATTTGACCTTATTCATTTTTGTTCTTGCTCCCAAACATAAATATCAAACCAGTAGACCCCTTATCATAAATCATAATCACCGAAGTATTCTTGTCTATAGGAATAACTTTTATATCATATCCGAAAGATAGTATATTCGAAATTTCAATTTGTCCATTATACTTTTTCTGCTGTTTAACAATTTCCTCTGCAACATTACGCATTTCACCAATATTAGACTTTAATTTAAGTTTATACGTTTCCTTTGTTTTTGCATTTAGATCTCCAACTTTCAAAACAAGGGGATAATTCATTTCAATATCAACAAAACCCGGGGATATTTTTACATCTACATTAATATCGCTCTGTTTAACATTTGATTTAAATCCATTAGGAAAAGAACAAAGAGGAACTTCATATCTCAAGTATTCTTTTAATTGATATTTAAACCCTTCTTCGCTTATTAAAACTATATTATCATTAAATAACCCATAAGCAACTTTAGCTTTACTTTTCGTTCCGGGAAAATAAAATCCTAATGGTTCAATAGGAGAATTTCTTATATCAATAAAACCACCATTAAAAGCTATAGAATTTATAGCCGTTTCAGTTAATTTTTTTAAGCAAGAATCAATAGTTCTTTCAACATCTTCAATTTTAATGGGCAGTTCTAAATTCTCAAACTTTACTTTTGATTTAACTTGCTCAGTAGAAAAAATAAAAACCAATACTGCTAAAACCATAAAGACAATAATCCCTGCTAAAACAAAGTATGAAGCCTGCCCTCTTTTTTTCTCTCTTTTAATCCAAAACATAAAGCTATAGATTATTTTTAATTATATAAATATATAGCCCCGGGAAGACTTTCGCTTTCTTTTCCTAATTTTTTTCTTAAAGTCCACACAAGGACTCTTCAAGCTTTACTCAAAAGAAAAGCTATTTCGAACTTCCGTCAAAGCCTTCAAAGGGCTCTATCCTTGGCCGCTAGACGACGGGGCTATCTTAAGAATTCATAAGAATTGTATTTAAAAACCTTATCTAATAGTTTATCTTTTCATCCCATCAGAATTAGCTAATCTGCTTAATATATTTTCAGCCTCTTTATGTTTTTGTTCATTGGCCGTATTTAAAGGTGGCTTAGGTGCCCCAAAAGCAACGCCTCTTATTTGCTCATTATCCACAGCACTAGGATTATTAACAACATTAGTTTTGGCATTCTCCTGAACAGTCTTACTAACACCATTGCTACTTACATCTAATTGTGACTGGGTTATTTGTCTTTCTTGTTGCAAGTTTTGAGCTTGTTGTGCATTTCCTAATCCTGATTGAGCCTGTTGCACAAACACTTGACCAGTATTATTATCCCTATAATACACAGCTCCATGACTCTGTATCGGCGCCCCTCTTGAAATTATGGGTGTTTGACTTACTGGTGTCGATGGGGATTGATTAATATCTCCTTGTGATTGGCTAACATTTGCATGTCCATTAACATTAGGCTGATTAATTATATTGCTCTTAACTAAGAACTCAATTTCTTTCGTGCAATGCGGACAATTTATTTTCATTTTTACCTCTTTTAACATTATTCAAAGACAATTATCCTTTAAAAATATTTTGATTTTATAATATATACCACAATCCCATATCTTGTATTATACCTTGAATTATATACAAAATACAGTATTAACCAAAGAAATTTAATTATTTTTATGTTTATATCTTCCTCTTGATTCAACCTTATTCAATCTCTCTAAAACAATCTTAAAATCTTTATTATATCCCTTATAGCCGTTTAATATTGCTTCAAAACACTCTTTACTATAAAAATAATGCTTGGCATCCAATGCTTGCTTCAATAATCTCAAATCCACAGCCTTATCTTCATCTCTTTTGCTAAAATAACTCAAGCCAAAATCTATAAAATAAACCTTTTCACCATCATAAATAAAATTAGAAGTTGTTAAATCTCCATGTATTATATCCTGAGAATGCATCTTCCCTATACCCACCCCGATTAACCCGCAAACCTTAACTCTTTCATTATCATTTAAATTATCTAAAACATCTCTTAAAACCTTGCCATTAACAAAACCCATTTCTATCTCCATTTCCCTTTCATTCACGTTATAAACTCTGGGCTTATCAACATTAACCCTCTCTAAAATCTTGCCTTCACTTCTGGTTCTTAATTTTCTAATCTCTAAATCTATTTCTTTAATCCTATAACCCTTAGAAATCCTTTTTTTAACTACTCTATCTCTATTTAAATATAATACTGCTTCAGCCCCTCTTGATAATTCTTTCATAAAATTAAATCTAAAAATAATACTTAAAAGCCTTTCTCTACTCGCTTCTGCATTTCTCACAATAATATTCAGAATCTTCAACACTATTTAACATTCTGAATTCTAAGCCACATGATTCACACTTAACTATCATAAAAAGATCACCTCTTTTCTTCACCCCTCAAAATTCTAGATAAAAAACAACTATATAAATATTTATTTACTAAAAACATTATACTAAAAAATGAATTTTAACATTTAAATTTTGCAAATTTCCATAAAACTTCAAAATTATTCCTGTAAGTTTCAGCTAGATCTTTACTTTTAATTAATATAACAATTTCAGGTTTAGTTAATAACCAAAAAGAAACTTCATCTCCGTGAACTGTTGTTGCAACAAAACTCTTGTAAACTTTTGGGAGATATTTGTATTCTGAATAAGGAGCTATTGGATGTTTTTCTCCTTCAATAAATATATATCTTGATTTTATCTTATATTTTTTTCGTTCTTTATAATACCTCTCATGGTATATGGGATCTAACTCTCTTAAAACACCAGCAATTGCCCCGAATATTAGAAACTCTTTTTTAGTCTCTCTTGACGATTCAATAGTTTCTTTAAACATTGTTCTAAGTCCTTCTTTTCCTTCGTAAACTTCAACCACAACCTTTTTTTCTTTTGGTAGTTTTAACTTTAACAAATCAGGTATTAAACTTTCAACTATTTTTTCCTCTTTCTCTACCTCTTCTTTTTTTAATTCAATCCATTCTAACAGTTTTTTAGGATTAGTACTCATAAAGTATTTACGATTGTTTTTTATTACATAACTAACAAGACCTTTTTTAATTAAAGAATTTAAAGTATCATAGATATTAGTTCTGGATTCATACGTATTTTCTGAGATTCCTGAAGCTAATGCCTCTTCCACGCTTAATAAAGTGTAATAAACCTCAACCTCTCTTCTTGAAAGCCCCAATTTTAGCAAAGTCTCTTTATTCATATCTTATCTATTCTTTTAAGATTATTTAAAGTTATTGTATATTAAATAGACAACACAATCTTATATACTGCATCATATATATCCAACAAGATAAAAATGGAAACTAACACAAAAAGAAAAATCATTGGGAGTATACTATTTGTAGTAATTCTCATTGTTATACTAACACTCACATTTAAAGTTTTAAAAACCACAGATAAAAACATTGAAATAGGTGCTTTATTACCATTAAGCGGAAATGCAGCCATTTATGGTCAAAGTATGGAATCAGGTATAGAATTAGCAGTAGAAGAAATCAATAAAAATAGAGGTATAAATGGAAAGGGGTTAAAGATAACCTACGAAGATTCTAAAGGGGATCCAAAAACCGCTGTTACTACTCTCAGTTTAATGGAAAACATCCCTGTAGTTATAACTGCCATTAGCGGCGTGGTATTATCTACCGCCCCTCTAGCAAACGAAAAGGAAATAATACTATTAAACGTAGGCGCAAAAAGTCCGTTAATTTCAGAAGCTGGAGATTATGTGTTTAGTAAT
Source organism: Candidatus Woesearchaeota archaeon (assembly GCA_023246445.1). Taxonomy (GTDB): domain Archaea; phylum Nanobdellota; class Nanobdellia; order SCGC-AAA011-G17; family JACQNH01; genus JACQNH01. The sequence continues at coordinate 44,751 of JAHFIJ010000002.1, read as the reverse complement.
ATTCCAAATTCAAATTACGATGAGAAATTATTTGTAAAATTTGTCAAAGAAAATTTAAACATTAATAAAATTGCAATTATTCATATAAACAATGATTATGGGGTTGGGACTTCAAAAGCTTTCAATAAATACTTTACAGAATCGGGTGGGGATATTTTAATATCAGAAACTTACGAAACTGATGCAACTGATTTTAAAACCCAATTAACAAAAATAAAAGCAAAAGATCCAGAAGCAATATTTCTTGTTGGATTAAAAGAACAAGGTTTAGTATTAAAACAAGCTAAAGAATTAGGGATTAATAAACGATGGTTAGCTCCAGAAGGTTTTGCGCAACCAGAAATAATAAAAATTGCAGGAGGAGCAGCAGAAAATGTTATTTTTCACACACCAAATTTTGATCTAAGATCGCAATCAGAACCAACAAAAAGCTTTGTAGAAGATTATAAATCAAGATATAGTAAAGACCCAGATATTTACGCAGCAAATTCCTATGATGCAACTATGTTACTAGCAACTGCAATAAAAGAAGTGGGCCCAAATAGCCAAAAAATCAAGGATTGGTTATATAACATTAATAATTTTCAAGGCGTTTCAGGTATAATAAAATTTGATTTTAATGGAGATGTAATTAAGCCTATCTTAATAAAAACAATTAAAAATCAACAAATTACTGAATTTAATTAATAAACTCAATCCCTAATTCCCCCCAATCTCTTCAGTTTCTTTCTGTGACATTTTTCTTTTAGGACCAAAGATTTGAGGTGAATTAACTCCTGTAACAATTAATAATACTCTTATTGTCCCTTCTAAATCCTCTGAAATCTGTGCCCCTATTAGAGAGAATATTGCTATGCTACACCGTAACAAAAATAGCCTAAATGCTATGCTACACCGTAACATTTATATAGTCGATTTACAACGATAATATAAGCATTTCGGACATAAAATGGAAATACAAAAACTCGCAGAAGCAAACCCTTGGTGGTCGACAAAACAAGTGCCTGATGAACTAAAAGGAAAGCCTCGTTTGAATTATTCCCTTCTTGTTAAATCAGTAGATATAGAAGAGATAACTATTATTCTGGGGGTAAGAAGATCTGGAAAAAGCACATTTATGTATCAAATGATAGAACGTTTGCTAAAAAAAGAAGTAGAACCAGAACAAATTCTTTTCGTCAATCTTGAAGATACTCGTTTTACAGAAGACAGTCTTGAAGACATTTACCAAACATACAGATCAAACCTAAATCCTGCTAAGAAAGCCTATATATTCTTTGATGAAATTCACAAAAAAGACAAATGGGAAGCATGGATAAGAAGACATTATGATTTGAAGACCAACTGTAAGTTCGTTGTATCTGGCTCTTGTTCTTATCTCCTAAAAAAAGAATATGCAACACTACTGACTGGGAGGAATCTTACTTTTGAAGTGTATCCTCTTAGTTTTAAAGAGTTCTTGATTTTTAATGGGATTAATCTTGATTTTTCAAAAGCAGTTAAGGGGATATTTCTCGAAAAAGAAAAATACCTCATACTAAAATCTCTTAATGAATATTTATTACAGGGCGGGTTCCCTAAAGTTTTCTTTCAAGAAAAAGACTTCAAAACAAAACTGTTAGATCAATACTTCAACGATATCCTCTTCAAAGATATCATAGATAGACATAATCTTAACAGCAAGAAAACAAGCGAATTTATAAAATATCTAATGACAAACATAACGGGATTCGTTTCTTTAAGAAATGTTAGAAATAGCTTAGGTTTATCTTACGAAGCCATAAAAGATTATTTATCCTATACTAATGAAGCATTTCTTTTATTTACTATAGACCACTTCGCTTATTCTATGAAGGAACAGAAAAGCCGAGCTTCAAAAGTATATTGCATAGACAATGGTTTAAGAAACGCAGTCTCCTTTAAATTCTCTGGTGATGAAGGCAAACTTGCTGAAAACCAGGTGTTCATTGATTTAAAAAGAAGGGGCGCTGAAGCTTATTATTGGAAGTCCAAAAAAGAAACAGAAGTTGATTTCATTATAAAAAATCACGATCACTCCCTGACTGCAATAAATGTGACTTATACTGATAAAATTCCGGAACGAGAAATAAAATCTTTATACGATTTTAAGGCAGCATTCAAGAAAACAAGGGAACTTATACTGCTTACAAAAAATATAGAAAAAAAAGAAGAGGGAATAAAATTTATCCCATTATGGAAATTCCTTATTGAAGAAATTAGTATATAAATATTTATTTACTAAAAATGGTATACTAAAAAAACAAATAATAAGAAAAGTTATTTATTCAGGGGTTTTATCTTTCTTACAACATACCAATTGTTATCACTAAAATAAATATTTCGTTATTTGGAAATATAGATCAAAAAGCTCAAGAAAGATCTTTTTCAGCAAAATATTCATTTAAAGACCCATAAATCGGAACAGGAATTCTTTTTTTCCAAACAGCATGAATTCTTCCCTCTAAAGAAACAAATTTACATTTCAGTCCAGCGAAAGTATGTTTAGTAACTTTAGCACGCCAACATGGATCAGAACAATCATGTTTCGCTTTAGGAATATTTGGAGAATACTTTAAAATATCCTTTAACCAACCGCAATATTCAAAATCAATCCCCTTTTTTGGTTCAGGGGAATGAAAACATGGTTTAAAAACATAATCTGGAGCAAATCTCCCTATATCCCCTGCATTTGGCCTTCTACCACGCAAGATCATTTCAGTAACATCAACCCGAGAGATATTTGCGCTGCTGGCACCACTGTCTAAAACAATAAGATACCACACAATTTCTTCATTACTTTTATTTTTGCCAATATCTTCTGTTTTCATTTTAATTAATAAACTCAATCCCTAATTCCCCCCCAATCTCTTCAGTTTCTTTCTGTGACATTTTTCTTTTAGGACCAAAGATTTGAGGTGAACTTACCCCTGTAACAATTAATAATACTCTTATTGTCCCTTCTAAATCCTCTGAAATCTGTGCCCCCCATATTATTTTAGCATCCTGGCTTAATTTTTCAGATACTCTTTCAACTACTTGCCTTGCTTCCTGTAAGGTCATATCAGTCCCACCCGAAACATTAACCAATGCACCAGTTGCACCAGAGATATCAACATCTAATAATGGATTGCTAATCGCCCTGTCAACAGCAGCAATAGCCCTGTCTTCTGAATCTGCCTCTCCAACACCAATCATTGAAACCCCACCGTCACTCATTACAGTTTTTATATCAGCAAAATCTAAATTTACCAGACCAGATCTTGTTACTAATTCTGCAATCCCTTTAACAGCATTAGTTAAAATTTCATCAGCGATCTTAAAAGCAGTATGCAATGGCAAATCAGGTGCTAATTCTAATAATTTATCATTGGGTATTACAATTAACGTATCCACTACATTTTCTAATTTCTCCAAACCCCAAACAGCATTTTCGTATCTTCTCTGCCCCTCCATCTGAAATGGCATTGTCACAACACCAACACTTAAACATCCTAATTTCTTAGCAACATCAGCAACTACAGAAACAGAGCCGGTTCCTGTTCCCCCACCTAATCCACAGGTAATAAATATCATATCTGCTCCCTGCAGTTTAGACTTTATCTCATGCTCTGATTCTTTGGCAGCCTGTTCCCCTACAGTTGGAATCCCACCAGCCCCTAAACCTTGTGTTAATTCTTTACCGATCAAAATTTTAGTATTGGCATTTGTATAAAGCAAATCTTGAGCATCTGTATTTATAGCTATAGTTTCAACACCTGTAATCCCAACATCGCTCATTCTGTTAATTGTATTATTTCCTCCTCCGCCACAGCCAACTACTTTTATCTTTGCTCTTTGCTTGGCTAATAACTGCTCTAACTCAGCATCCAAAGGATTAGAATAATTAGTGCTTTGCTTCAGGTAAGCATTCTTATTTTCTGTTTTTTGTTGTGATTGTTGAGAAAACTGATCCATTTTATCCTCTCTTTTTATACAGTATCTATTCTATAATAAGAACACACCCCCTATTTAAACATATTTATACTGTATTAAATGTATTAAAAACATCACTTCCTTTCCTTAAAATCCACTATTTTAACCTCTTTAATTAATGCCTTTAATCTTTCCCCTACTTTATCCTGGAATTCTTTGGGTATATTAAATAAATTTACTTTTCCATTTTTAAATTCTATGCTCTCATGATAAGAAAAATGACTAAACATAACTGCTTTTAATTTCTCATTAATATCTTCAACTATTTTTAATGGTTTCAGATCATATGAAACATCCTTTTCAGCCAGTGGATGATTAAAATCAATTACTAATCTTCCACCAGAAACACTTACTACTCTTGCTATTACATCATCTATAACTAAACTCATCCCAGGATAAGGCTTAATATTCTGGTCTCTTAATGAATTAGAATTCATCACCCTTATCAGGCTTGGGTCTCTTTTCCATTTTGTATCTTCTTTTTTAATCTCTATATTATAGCTTTTCCCTGTTTCTTTCCCAATCAAAAAATCATCTATTGGCTTTAAAATTTCATTTTCCCCCACACAAATAACTCTAGGCTTATATTCTGCTTTCTCATCAAATAAATTAAATTTTTTAGCATCCTCTTTATTGGTTAGATCAAACACTTCTCCAGTGCTTAACTTTCCTACATACTCTAATTCCACAAAATCCCCTTTCTTTATTTCTGCCATTAAAGTTTTCTTAAGATTTATATTTAAAAACCTACCTATATTTTATAATGTAACTACTATAAAATGGAAAAGCTTATAAAAGATTTAAGGCTATAACGCCATATGGAAGCATGGAGAACTAAATTACCAGGCGATATTAAAACACATTTGGAAGCGCAAATCAAAGAGGCAACAAGATTCAGAAATATTTATTCTAATGAAAAAAACGCTCAAAACATTCAATCATGGTTAGCTGTCGCAAATTTAAGCAAAGGAATTTTTGATTTAAACCTAAAAACTAAATTCTTGGAAAAAGCTTTAAAGGATATTTCAGATTTAAATAAGGTAACAGCAGAAAAATTAGCAGAGGTTATTAAGATAGATTTCCAAAAAGAGATCAACAATACTTTCAATCAAATAAGCGATATAAATGCAAGATTAAAATTATTAAATTTATTGGAGAAAGATTCAACATCAATGAAGGAAAGGTTAATAGAACTAACAGAAAAAGCAAAGCCCATAGAGAAATTAATGCAGGAAATTGAAGATATTAAAAAAACCCGTGCAGTTGTTCTGGAAAGAGTAAAAGAATTGGAATCTAAATCATCATCCTATGAAAAATTAATAAATGCACAGGCAAAAGAGATAGAGAAATTAAAAAAATCTAAAATTAAAGCAGTTAAAAGAAAAAGATAATTATTTTACAGCAAGTTTAGTAATCTCTAAATTACAGCTTTTATTTTCTCTGCACCACACTTCACATTTAAAAGCTAATTCTTTCTTCAAATACAAAAACTTACATTCTTCACATTGATATAACAGCCTATTATCTCTTTTAATTTTCTTTACCATTAACCCAAAATAATTTCAAAGTTATTAAAGATTTCCGTAAAAAATGAGCCAAAACACTTATAAATAGTTCTTTGTTTTATTCTCAGATGGCTGATTACAGGCAAACAGATGCAGGAAGCGTAAAAAAAGGCATGACCATAGAATGGGAAGGGCACCCATGCATAATAACCAGCATAGAAACATCAAAGCCTGGAAAACACGGTCATGCAAAATGTCGCATTACCTGTGTGGGTATAATTGACAATAAAAAAAGGGTTTTTGTAGCCCCGGGTCATGAAAAAATCAATGTTCCTTTAATAGAAAAAAAGTCAGCCCAGATATTAGCTGTAACAGAAGACAAAGCCTCAGTAATGGATTTAGAAAGCTTTGAAACCTTTGAATTGGAAATTCCTGAAGAATTAAAGGATCAGATAAAAGAAAACGTCCAAGTCATATATTGGCTTATGATGGGTCAAAAAGTAATAAAACAAATAAAATAAAATGGTAAAATTCGCAGAAACAACAAAAAGATTATTCGCTAATGTATTTGTATGCAGGAATTGTAAGACTAAAATAAGAGGTCTTCCTACAAAATTAATGAAGGGCCTGATTCCCTGTAAAAAGTGTGGGAAAAGAAGATTCAGGCCAATAAGAAAAAAATAAAGAGGTGAATGTGGTAAATTATGACATATTATTCGCAGTAATATTCTATGGTTTAGTAATCATATTTTTCTTTAAATATAGGAATAGATTCGAAGTTCAGGGAAAAATCTTCGCAATGTATCGGACTAAATGGGGATTAAGCTTAATGGATTACTTAAGCAAAAAAATTCCGAGAATTTTAAAAGTTTTTTCTTTTTTAGGTATGATAGTCGGCTTCGCAGGAATGGCTTATATTACATATTTTATAATTCGCTATACATTAAAATTTATTTTTATTCCTGGAACAGATCCGCCTTTAGCACCTGTTCTTCCCGGCATATCAATTCCAGGCGCTCCACCACTATCTTTTTGGCATTGGATCATCGCAATATTAATTTTAGCGACAATACATGAATTTTCCCATGGTGTAATTGCAAGATTATACGGCATCAAAGTAAAAAGTTCTGGTTTCGCTTTTTTAGGTCCAATCTTAGCAGCGTTCGTAGAACCAGAAGAAAAGGAAGTAATAAAAAAGCCTAAAAGAGTTCAAATGGAAATGTTTGCAGCGGGGCCGTTCTCAAATATTTTATTGTCCATTATTGTTCTATTAATCTTAACATTTTTAGTAACTCCCTTTGTTGATGAAAACGCCCATCTGGAAGGTTTGAAAATCACTGGTTTCAAAGAGAATTTTTCAACAAAAGATATCCAAAAAGGCGATGTAATCCTAGGCGTAAATAATGTTAATCTGATAAATAAAAAATTTAGTGATTTCTCCAATGAAATAAAAGACAAAGCAGATCAGGAAGTATTTCTAAAAATAAAAAGCATAAATAATGAAATAAAAACAATAAAAACAAAAATACTCCCCTCGAAAGATGACGCTAAAATAGGAACCTTAGGGTTATTTGTAAAAGGGCTCTATAACACAAAAGGAAAAGCCCTGATCTGGCTATGGTTGTTGACTGTCTGGTTATTTATAGCAAACCTTGGTGTAGGCTTATTTAATTTATTGCCATTAGGTCCTGTAGACGGCGGGAGAATGTTCTCAACAGCAGTTTCTTATTTCATCAAAGATGCTAAAAAAGCTAAAAAAATAACAAATTTTGTATCCTTCACTTTATTATTCCTGATAATTATTAATCTATTGCCCTACATATACAAATTAATTCTATTTATAGCAAAGCCATTCATCTAACTTATCATTACACTGTGAAAACAAAAGAATTTATAGTCTAATTTAATGTATTAAATCATGGTAGTGCTAGATCCTTCAATACTGCAGAATTTTAAAACAGGAATGATTGCAATTATAATAGCCGCTTTGCTCAGTTTTTTAGTCTTTCTCTTGAGCTTAATTAGTGTGATAAGAAGCCAAAAATCAGGATTGGTTAAATTCAATTGGATTATCTTTCAGTTAATATTTCCAATTATAGGTCCTTTAATATATTTAATATTTGGTAGAGAAAAAACTCAAAGATTTTCCCAGGGATTTACATCTCAAAACACAACACTTTCAAGAGCCTCAACAAAACTCGAATCTGTTTTTAGCACACCAGAAAATAATATTGCAAAATCAGTTACGACTTCTCAAACAGAAGATATGCAGCAAACGTCTCAATTAAAAACAGGCTCTATTTTCGAACAGGAAAAATCACTAGAAATTAATGCAAGATTACAACAGGCAGTTGACTATGTAAAAACAAGCATAGCTAAAGGCTTCACTATAGAAAAAATTAAAGAAGCATTAAGAAAATCCGGATGGAGAGAAGAAGATATAGCCGATGCAATCATATCATCTCAAAAAAAGTAACGTTTATATAACTTATTAAATCAAACATCTTATGCTAGTAGACGTTCACGCTCATTTGCACTCAGATGCTTTTAAACAAGATTTATCTGAAGTAATTGACAGGGCAAAAAAAGTTGGAGTTGTTTGTATAATAGAAACAGGTTTGGATTTAGAAACAAATAAAAAAGTTTTGGATTTGGCAGAAGAATTCAAAATAATTAAGCCTTCCTTAGGACTTTATCCAACAGATGCAGTTAAACTAACAAATGAGCAAATAGAGGAAAATTTAAATTTCATAAGGCAGAATAAAGATAAAATAATTGCGATTGGTGAAGTTGGGATGGATTTCAATGAGGGAAGAAGCTCAGAAACCAAACAAAGAGAAGTCTTCCAGAAAGTCATAAACCTGGCAGAAGAGCTTAATAAACCGATTATAATACACTCAAGAAAAGCAGAAGAAGAATGTCTGGAAATATTAGAGAATAGTAAATTAAAAAAAGTTATTTTCCACTGTTTTAATGGAAATTTCAAATTAGTAAAAAGAATTGAAAATAAAAATTGGTTTTTATCTATTCCTCCAATAATTTTAAGAAGTTTGCACTTTCAGAGTATTGTCCAAAATGTTTCAATAAATAATTTATTAACAGAAACTGATTCACCTTACTTAGCGCCCCCGCCAAAAACAAGAAATGAGCCTGCATTTGTAAAATTTTCTGTAGAAAGAATTGCTGAAATAAAAAATTTAACATATGAAGAAACAAAAAATTTATTGTATAAAAATTTTCAGAATATTTTTTTGAAACAATTTTAGAGTGATAACTATTAAAAATTTCAAAACAGAAAGCTATTTAAATGCGTTTTACATCATATATTTATCCTAATTTTAAAATTTAGGAAATAAAAAATTAAGAGGTGATAATATGGCAGCAAAGAAGAGGAAAGCAAAGAAGGCGTCTTCTAAAAAGAAGAGACGAAGATAATTTTAATTTAAACTTTTTCTTTTTTTATTTTCAATTTCATAATCTATAGTAACATTTATAAAACACAGGAAATAATCAAATTCATGTTAGAAACTTACAAAAAAAGCTGGTCAATATTATTTAAGAATATTTCAATATTCCTGCCTACAATAGTAGAATTTATAATTATATATTTATTATTCCTCTTAACATTTTACTTTGCCAATTTAACTTTAAGTAAACAGCCAATAGATCAGTTATCCTCCCTAATAGAAACAGTAAAAGCAACATATCCTGCAATAACAATTTTCTTCATTATCAACTTCATAATTACTGCATTTACAAAATCACTAAGATTAGGTTATATTAAACAGGCAATTTCAAACAATAAAATAAGCATAATGAAAGACTTAAAATCAGGAATAAATAATTTCAAAAGTGTATTATTAACAAAAGTATTGATATTCCTTTTATATTCTGTAACAATCAGTTTATTAACAACGCTATTAGTAATAGTCTCTATCTTATTACAATTTGCAAATTTTACAAAGAACAATGCTTTGGAATTAAATGGTTATTTTTTCATTTTCTTTATCATATTAGCGGTTATCATTATTGCCTTATCAACCTTGAACACATATCCCGCTATATTCTTAAAAGGCCTTAAGGGGAAAAAAGCATTCTCTTACAGCTATAACCTCTTTAAAAGCAACAAAAAAGAATTAATAAAAACAGTAATCGCCTTAATTATTACAATAGCATTATTCTCATTAATCTCTTACTTACTCTCTTTAATATTTTCAGGGAATACTCATGGGATTATAAATCTCTTATTAGCTGTTATTTTAACCACATGGCCCGACACTTATATATTTTTTAAATTCAAAGATCTTAAATCTCCAAAATCATAAAATCTTTTGCCAATAAGCTCTCTTTAAATATTTTTTTGGTCTCACTCAATAAAATATCTAAATTATTCTCATACCTCTGGGATATATGTGTCAATACTAATCTTTTAACTCTGCATTTCTTGGCAATCTTACCCACCTGAATAGAAGTTAAATGCCTATACTCACGAGCCTTATCTTCTAATTCACTGGAAAAAGTGCTTTCAATAACCAAAACATCAGAATTTTTGCTTAATCTCTCAATATTCTTATTTAATCTTGTATCTAATATTATTGTAGCCTTCTTGCCTTTAACTAAATTCGTAGCCTTCTTAACACTTATTAATTTTCCATTTACTTTAATATTTCTCCCTTCTTGTAGATTTTTTAATATTGGTCCGGGTTTTATATTCATTTTTTTCAGATAATTCATATTAATCCTTCTTCGGTCTTTTTCAACAAAGCTGTATCCTAAACAAGGAGCAGTATGATCCATAAAACTAGCCTCTATCTTAAAATCATCACTTTCATATACTATCCCTCCCTTTTCAACCTCATGAATTCTAAAATTTATTTTCTTCTCTAATAAAAAAGCCTTCAGCATTAACTCAAAATATTTCTTAATCCCCTTAGGGCCATAAATTTCAAGAATTTTATTATAATCATGTGCATTTAAAGTTTGTATTAATCCGGGTAATCCTAATGTATGATCTCCATGCCAATGTGTTAAAAATATCTTATCCAGGCTATTAGGAGAAATCTTCATAATCCTCATTTGTCTTTGAGTATTTTCTCCGCAGTCTACTAATATATTTTCATTGCTTTTGCCACTTTGATAATTAAGAAAGATTGCCGTATGATTCCTTTCAACAGTCGGTATCTGCGAAGACGTTCCTAAAAATGTTAATTTTATCATTTTTTTCTCTCTATAGTTTCCTTTTTCAAAAGAAAGGCTTTTTAAATAGTTTTTGTTTATGTCCCATAATGGCAAAAGAAGAAAAAGCAAAAATCGTAGTTTCAGAAGCAGTTGAGAAGCTGCCCGAAACTGAAGAAAAAATCCTAGCTGAACTATCCAGAGAAAGAGTTTTAGCTCCTGATTCTCAGGTTTCAAGGCTATTTTATGATCAAGGCAGATATGGAGAGCCAATTAAAGGTAAAATGCAATATGCCTTGGTTGAAGCCCTGCATTTAATTGAGCGTGGGAAAATGATTATAAAAGATGGTAAAACAGAATTAAACTCAGATAATTACATTAAAAAAGCAACAAAAGTAGAGCCTAAATTCTGGGTTCGTTATTGTGCCTATTCAGATCTAAGAAATAGGGGCTATATAGTCAAAACAGCTCTAAAATTCGGTGCAGACTTTAGGGTTTATGATAGAGGCATTAAACCAGGTGAAGATCATGCCAAATGGATTGTTTACCCTGTTCATGAAACAGAAACTTTAACATGGTATGAATTCGCAGCTAAAAATCGTGTAGCCCACTCAACAAGAAAAAGATTGCTAATGGCTATTGTTGACGAAGAAGGATCATGCACCTATTATGAAATTGCCTGGAAAAGACCATAGCTATGTAGCGCAATGAATTGTTAAGTTAAAAGGAGCCAATTTTGTTCTTTGTAGTGTCCGGAAATTATTTCGCACTAGTTTTATAAGCCAGTTTACCATTGATCGTATGGTAAAATAAATAGAAAGCTTTAAATATGCATTAATATCTAATAATTATTAACCTATAACTAAAAGATATTAAAATGGCACTAATAAACCTCAGAGAGAAAAAAGTTCATTGGGCAACATTAAACACAGTTATTATGGTAGAAGATACTTTAAAAAAAATGAATGATAGTATCATTTCTATAGCCGAACTCAAAAGGAAGTTACCAAGAAAAGTAAACCACAATACGCTGATGTTGATTCTTGGATATTTAGAAAAAAGCAACAAAATCGCCGTGACGCTAAAGGGAATAACTTGGATTGACAACACAAATCCAAACTTAAAAAAAGCAATTCTTGAAGGAATAGAATTATGAAGATAGTCCGTATTATTTTATCCAAAGAAGCTGTAAAGTAAGTGTCACCTTTTTATTGGTTCAGAAAGCTTTTTATTTGAACTTTATTTATTGATTATTATGGTATATCCACAATACAAGAATAAACATGCTGAAGCAGCTCTATTTAATCCAGAAGATTATGTTAACTGGAAGAAGATAAAGAAAAGCCCAGTTAAAAAGCCTACAAAGTATATCTTAATTTATTACCCAAAGATTCTAAAATATTTTAGAAAGAAGTTCAACTCAAAAAAAATAAATTATTATAGATTGATAACAATTCATCAGTATAAAGATATCGGAGTAGTTTTGATGACTGGAATAGGTTCACCACATGCAACAACAGTTATAGAGGAATTGATTGCATTAGGAGGAAAAGAATTTCTAAATATAGGTTCTGCTGGCGGCCTACAAGGCTTTGGAGTATTCTTATGCGATAAAGCAATTAGAGATGAAGGAACGAGCTATCATTACTTTCCACATAGTAAATATTCATATCCAAATAAAAATCTGACAGAAAAATTAAAAAAATCAATAAAAAAGCAAGGTCTTAATTTTCAACAAGGGACAACATGGACAATAGACGCACCTTATAGAGAAACAAAAACAGAAGTTAAACATTATAAGAAACAAGATGTGAAAACAGTGGAAATGGAAGCATCTGCTCTGTTTAGTGTTGCCAAATTAAGAAAAGTTAAAATTGCTGCTGCATTTGTAGTATCAGATATTCTAGGAGAAGACAAATGGGATCCTCAATTTAATGCGAAACAAGTTAAACAAACCTTAAATAAATTAATGGATGCGGCAGTTGATTGCTTGTTAAATGCTTGATAACTTTAACTAATAATGAAGAAATAGAAATAATCGCTTTTATCTTGGATATTGCAGATCACCAGGCATATAATAAAAAATTTGGTTACAGAGATAAATAGCTTTTTATTATGAAATTGCCTGGAAAAGACCTTAGCTATGCAGTGCAATAAACCTTAAAAAACCCATAAACAATTCTGCCTCTAATGATAAATCTAAAAGAAGACGTCTATCAGTTTGTATTAACAAATGGGCCTTTAATACCTGTTTCAGTAGCTAGAAATTTCAAAATTGAAATTCTAATGGCCTCAGCGTATTTATCAGAATTAGTTGCAAATAAAAAATTAAAGGTTACTAAATTTCTTAAAATTGGCACCTCTCCATTATATTACACTCCAGGACAGGAAGAAAAACTAACAAATTTTATTAGTTATCTGCCTCAAAGGCCAAAAGAAGTTGCTCTTTTGCTTCAGGAAAACAAAATTTTAAGGGATACCTCAATAGAGCCATGGCAGAGAGTAGCATTAAGAGAAATTTCAGACTTCACAGTTCCTATTAAAGTTCTGAATAACAGCAAAGAAGAAATATTTTGGAGGTGGTATCTATTCGAAGAAAATGAAGCAGTAAACATAATTAACAAATTTATGTCTCAGGAAAAACCTATTAAAGAAGATAGTATACAAGAAAAAACACCGATAAAAGAGCCAAAAAGAAGATCTCCATCAAATTTTGAAAATGAAGTCTTGGAATACCTAGCCAAAAACAATTTAAAAGCTTCAAACAAGATTATAATCCGAAAAAACTCAGATTTGGAATTTGAATCTTCAATGCAGACTAACCTGGGCAATGTCAATCTTTATATAAAGGCAAAGAAAAAACCATCCATAAGTGACTCAGATTTAAGCCTAGCATTAAATTTAAGCAATGAAAAAAAATCTCCAGTCTTATTTTTAACAAATGGAAAATTAACAAAGAAAGCTGAAAAGTTTCTATCCCAAAATAGATTATTATTATTTAGAAATATCTACGAAAACAATATGCAATAATAAAAATTAAAATCAACCCCAAAATTAAAATCCAATAATAATTTTTCTTTTCCTCAATTTTATTTTCACATTTAATCTCAAACAATTGCAACCCAGCACTATAAACCAGATTTGCAGCTTCACTGGAGGATTCTTCAGGATATTTTGCATCTTTATTTTTTAGCCATTCCGCCCATTCAAGTTTCTTTTCTTGATAATAATTGCTAATCTCAACTTCTAAATTTATGTCGCTGCATTTAACCTTAAATTCTACTAAAGCCTGATCCTCATATTGCTTATGATCCTCATAATCTTCATTGGAAACAGAATGTGGTGCTGCTAAGGAATCAGATAAATAATGTGAAGCAATTCCAAAAGATATTGAAGCTTCTTTATAGTCTCTGTTCAAATAAGCATTTTTAGATATATTAAACCAGTAATTAATTGCTTTTATAGATTTAGGGTAGGAATGATTAGTAAAATCCTTAAAATCTTTATCAGGTCTTAAACTTCCATCTTCCATTAATGGTAGGCTTAACTTACTCTTTAATTCATCGGGAAACTGATTAAAACTGCTTCTAACAACCCCTTTGTGAGTATTCCAATTCCATCCCAAAATTAGCAATACAGCCAAAATAAACCACATCTTTTTCATAGATTAAAAATATGGGAAAGCTTTAAATATATTACGAAAGACACAAAGGACATGGGTAGAATAAAAACAGCGAAAATCAAAAGGTCGGCGAATACTTTAATGAAGAGTTTCAAAGACAGGCTAACTACAGACTTCGAAACAAATAAAAAGCTGGTTAATGAATTAGCCATTGTCCCATCAAAAAAAATTAAGAATATAGTAGCAGGTTATATCACTAGATTAAAAAAACAGGATATAATAGAAGAAAAAATATTAAGAGGAGAGCTGCCTGCTAAAAAACCAAAGAGAAAAGAATACTCAGAAGGCAGAGATAGAGGTGATAGGGATTCCAGGGAAAGAAGAAACCCTAGAGAAAGTAGAGATAGAGGTAGAAGATAATCCATATCAGAATAAATAATATTTTTAATTAATAAAACCAATTTTTAAATTCTAAAGGGGCAAAATGGCAGAAAACAAACCAGACAACGTTGTTTTTATTGGCGGTAAACCATTCATGAATTATATCACAAGTGTAGTTATGCAGTTTACCACACAAAATGCAAATGAAGTAATTATAAAATCTAGAGGAAAATTCATGAACAGGGCAATAGATGTGGCAGAAGTAACAACTAAAAGGTTTTTAGATAGGCAAATAGAAATTAAAGACATTAAAACCAACAGTGAAGAATTCAAAAGTCAGGAAGGCCGTAATATTCGTGTCTCAACCTTAGAAATAACTTTAAAACGTAAATAATTTTTCTTATTTTAGACTGTCTCGGGAGAGATTTGAACTCTCGACCCCGGGCTTATGAAACCCGTGCTCTAGCCATGCTGAGCTACCGAGACTTATAAAAAATATCAGATTAACAGCATTTAAAAAATATTGGGTTTCAAAAAACAGCTTTTCTTAGTTTTTCAGCTACTTCCTGCATTTCATTATCTTTATATTTTTTAGTAGGCCAGAGATTTGCCATTCCATCATTAAAATACCTTGGAACTAAATGAACATGAAAATGAGGCACATCTACACCAACAACAGCAACAGCTACATAATCTGCTTTCATAACATCCTTAATAACAATCATTAATTTTTTTGATTTAACAAATACATAGCTTAAAACATCTTCAGGAACATCAGTCATCATTTTATAATGTTTTTTTGGAATAACTAATAAATGCCCTTGATTAACAGGATTTATATCTAAAAATGTTAAAATTTTACTATCCTCATATACCTTACTGCAGGGAATCTCGCCTTTAATAATCTTACAAAAAATACAATTTTCCATACAAATGTTCTATCAAACTGACTTAAATAATTTTCTATCAAAGTCTAGACTCAATTCCGCTAATTGCTAATGCCTCTTTAATAGACTCTTTAAAATAATTATTTGGAATTGGCTTTGATGGAGGAGCTTTTTTCTGCTTTTCTTTTGGCACAGTTCTTTGTTCTAATTTAAGTTGTTTATCTTCTACAGGAACCAGCTCAGATCTTTCTCTTACAGGAATAGATCTGCGACGTATATCCCCCTCATCTTTATGAGTAGGATGACACCCAGGCACAAAAAAATAAAATGCTATAGTTGCATAAATTGCCAATAAAGAACCAAATACATAACTACCAATCTCATCCCCAGAATATTCAGAATAATTTCTCAATTTATACATTTTTATCAATAATCATCCTCAACAATTTCAATTAAAAACCTTATGAATGAATGGACCGGTCGGGACTTTCAGCTTTCTTTCTTTCAACCTTTCTTTACGAGGTTTCTTTTTTAAAGAAAACTCTTTTGAACCCGAGGCCCCTCCCATGCCATGGGAGTATTCTACCGGACTGAACTACCGGCCCAACACCAATTGAATCAAGAAGCGCATTTATAAAATTACCTTCTTAACAAAGCCTTGCCATTTACTTCAAAAACAACCTTTCCAATCGCAATATCATAAGGTCCTAGACTTAAACGTGGTAATTGTTCTTTTATCGGAATTCCAAACCTAATAAATTTTATAGTAGAAACTAAAACTTCAATTGGTAAGATATCAACAATTTCCCTAGGATATTTTTCATAAAGAATATCAGGCACGAATAGCTCAGCCAGCTTAATATTACTGGAAGCATCTGTCGCTATATTATAAACTTCTCCGGAGTTAAATAAACTCCATTGACCATCGTCACTCCCCCCATCTGATGGCTCAAATACAGCATAAACATTAAGATCACTAACTTTCGAAGCAACAACCCTGATCAAATAAATCGAAAACACATCCATATCGTAAGTTATACCCTGTATTATATGCCTCGACCAAAATTCTTTTTGGAACATAAAGCTGCAATGAGGTGGTTTAAATAATCTTTCCTCCAGTTTAGTAGAGGCGTATCTTGTTCGCATAATCTCAAAAATAACATATAATTTTTAAATCTTTTGCATCATCAAAATCTTTATTAATTCACTAATCTAACTAAATTTATGGAACCATATATACAAGCAGCTTTATTTGGTCTTATCGGGGGCATAGCAAGAGCTTGTGTTGGCTTTCTTAAATACAAGCTAGATCCTAAAATTAAGGGTTTTAAATTACAGGCAATTATATTCACTTTAATAGCCTCAGGCATCATTGGTTTATTTGCAGGTTTATTCTTTCCAAATGACTTAAAATTATCTTTACTGGCAGGCTATGCAGGAACAGATTTTATTGAAGGCTTATACAAAATAAGAAAAAAACAATTAATACAAATTTAATTATCTTCTAAATAAAGCATTACCGTAAGCTATAAAAACAATCTTACCAACAATAGAATCATATTCATCAATATCAAAAGCAATAGGGTTAAACCTAACAAAAGATATATCTTTTACACCTTCAAAATTTAATCTATCCAAACATCCACGAAACAAACCACCAACAATTTCAGAAAGGGGTATTTTAGCAAAAATGAAATTTTTTTGGGTATTTGTCATCGGTTCAACCTCATCTTCAAAATATTCAGTCCAGTCCCACATTTCTCTTATTGCAAACAACTTGGTTGATTGGTCTTTTCCAAAAACTGCAAGATCAGGAACATCTCTTGATGCAACAGCCCTTATGAAATATAATTCAAAATCAACCAGATCATAAAAACACCCATTTTCTCTAACTGTAGAAATTATCTTCTTTCTAAAATAAGAAGTAAAATAAGGTGCTCTAACTAAACTCTCCTCAAGCTTATTTCTTGGACATCTTAACATCAGTTGCAGGTTTTATAAGCATTTAAAAGATTTATTAATTAACAAATTTTCCAAACTCTTCTAAATCTTTATTAAAAACAATAATATTATTTAAAACACAGGGTAAATCATCAATTTTAACTCTGATCTGCTTCATTGAATCTCTATCTCTTAGCGTGCAATCATTCTTTTTCAAGCTAACCCCGTCAATTGTAATGCAAACCTTAACGCCAATTTCGTCCATTCTTCTGTATCTTCTTCCTACACTTCCAGAATCATCATAAAACACTTCATACAAATTATCTTTCAATATTTTAACAACCTCTTTAGCTTTTTTATCCATTCCATCTTTGTTAACTAAAGGAAACACGGCAACATCATAAGGGCTTAATCTTGGATTTAATTTTAATACATTTCTATCCTTCTCTTTAACAAAGCCCAATTCTAAAACAGCATACAAAGTTCTATCAACTCCAATAGAAACTTCAAATACGTAAGGAATAAATTTCTTATCTTCAGTAAAACTCAAATCCTGCCCACTTCCGGAACCATGCTCTTTTAGATCATGATCCTGTCTGTTATTGTTAGCGCTTAATTCCAGCCATCCAATAGAAGTTAAAACCTCAAAATCAAAAGACTCTTTAGCATAAAAAGCCCTATCTTCCTTGCTTAATTCCCTGAATCTCATTTTATCTCTTGAAATTCCCAGCTTTTCATAAAACTGCTGTTCTTTAGCCAAATAATAGCATAGTAATTTACCAGATATAAATCTTTTATTAACTAAATCCTTGCAGCTTATTTCCTCTACATCTTCCTTACCAGCTCTTAAAATCCTTAACTTATAATTCTCAACTGATTTAAAATCTTCAATATCATTTATCTTCTCGGGATTAAAAAATATTTCAGCTTCCATTTGCATAAATTCTACGGATCTTAAAATAGACTGTCTTGGAGAAATTTCATTTCTAAAGGCTTTCCCAATTTGTGCAATTCCTTTAGGTAATGTTACTCTCATAGTTTTGCACATTCTTAAAAAATCTAAGAATATAGATTGGCAAGCTTCAGGTCTTAAATAAAAGTTCTTTTCACCCCTAATATTGCTTTGCACCATTAAAGAGCTTTTCTTGACTTCACTTAATTCCTCTTTACAGGAAGGGCATTTAATATTATTTTTTTTCATCATTGCATTAAATTCACTTAAGCTTAAAGATTCTGGGATTAGTTTGTTCAGCTTATCACTTAATAATTTATCAGCTCTAAATCTTGATTTACACTTTCCACAGACAACCTCAGGATCAACAAAAGAAGTCAAATGCCCTGATGCCTTAAAAACATCTTCAGGCATAGTTATACACCCATCAATCTCAAGCATCTCATTCTTCTGCACAAACTCTTTCCTCCAGAAATCAATTACTTTTCTTCTTATACTCTCTCCTACAGGCCCAAAACTCCAAAACCCGGCAGGAGCATTATAAATCTCACTTGATGGGTAAAATATGCTTTTCCTTGACGCTAATTCTAAAATTTCATTATATAATCTCTCGTTTTGCATAAAATACTTTAAATTTATATACTTTTTAAATTTATCTTATTAAAAGAGGTCAAAATGCTAGGAAAATACCATATCTTAATAACATTACTACTAGTTTTACCCTTCTTAAAATTCTTTAATCTCAGTTTAGTGCTTTTAATCTTAATTTCAGGTTTAATTACAGGCTCTTTGCTCCCGGACGCCATAGATGCAAATAATAGTTACTTATTAAATATTAAATCAAAAAAGCCATTAAGAAGATTAATTTATTTTACTTTAAGATTTTCAGGAAAATTAACAAGATTTACTTTAAAACCTTTATCTTGGGTATTAAAATTATTCTTTTGGAAATTAAACATCTCCCATAGAGGTTTATGGCATTCTTTACTTGGAATATTAATAATATCGTTCAATTGGCTTATAATTTCCTTACTATTATCAGTTTATCTGGGAAATTCAATCTTATTTTTCACTATGGGAATTTTTTTAGGTTGCTTTACTCATCTATTGCAGGATTCCTTTACAGTTTCAGGAATTAATTGGCTTTATCCATTTAACATTTTACATTTAAAAGGAAAAATAAAAACAATTGGTGAGTCTAATCCAAACTACAGCAAATTAAAGTTTTTAGAAAGAAATTCAGTTATATTTATTTATTTTTTATTAACCTCTTTATTTATTACATTTAAATTTCAAAGCTTTAAATTAACTGTTTTAGCAGTCTTAATACAATTCTTGACAGTTAAATTAATATTCAAAATAAAACATCACTCACTCCCTTCCAAATAACTGTATAGAATCTTTTTCTTTAAATATTTCTCAGGAATTTCAGAATAATTTAATATTTTCTCCCCTTCAATTCTCGGGCAGGCAGTATTAACCCAGCTGTCTATCCCTTTAAAATCCTCTAACTGTCTTTCATTTAGATTATCAGAAACAAAAATATAAACTTTTTTGCCGATAATAGAGTCTTTCAGCTCCAAAGCTTTCCTTAAATTCTGCTGTAATGGCTTAACACTTACTAATAATCCAACAGTTTTAGCATGTATAAATCTTAATATTTTGCCTTTTCTTTCCTTCCTATATTTTTCAATTTCTTCTTCACTTATTTTTTTAAATTCTTTAGTTAGTGGATTTAATATGTAAACGGGCTTATTTAAAACTGTTAAAGCCCAGGGATGAAACATTCCTAAACCAATATACAAAAATGCATCAACATTATTTAAAATCTTTTTGGCGCTTTCTACATTACACCCTAATATTTGTCCGCCTTTAACGCTTCCTTTTAAATTCTCACAAATTTTATCCAATTGATTAACAAATTGTGCAGTTGTTATTACCCCTAATCTTTTCTCTTTAGTTTTAACATTTCTTAAACTAGGTAAGATCTCTAATTTCACATACGTCGGCACAAACAAGACTTTCATCTAATTAAATAGAAACTAAATCTTTTTAAAACTATACCTTCAATTTCTCAATCTTAGCTTTAGGAGATATAATAGCAGAATTTCCTGAAGGATCCTCAATTATCAGTTTTATTGGAATATCTCCTAACTTAACCTTCCATAATTTTTTAAGTAAATTTTTGGCATTTTGTTTCACATCCTCATCTTCACTTAAGTCTCTTTGCTCTTCAATAATTTTTTTAAATCGGTCTAACACTCCCTCAACATTACTAACATAACCTTCTGAAATAGGCCCCGGCTTAACTTCCATTTTCAAAGTAGGAATTTTAACAGTAGCTTGAGAACTTTTAACAACTCTTATTTTCATATCTTCCTCACCGCTGGTTTCTAAAACATATTTAGAAGGTTCTTTAGGTTCATCCGCTTCAATATCTGATTCATCGTAACCACAGCCGGAACATTGCATCCCAAACAAAAAAGTCTTTCCAAAATAAGGAATTTCTATTTCTTCCTGTGTTAACATTAATTTCTTTTCATGGCAAAAAGGACAGTTTTGATTTTCTAGTTTATCCATTAAAAAGTTTATTAGTAGTTAAGTTTATAAAAGTTTTCAAAAAGATCTTAAAAATCATCATCCTTAACTTCAGTTTTAATTTCTTTAGAGACAGTAGGTTTTGCACCAGCTCTAAATACTTCAGCAAATGAGGGAGTAGCAACAATCCAGTCTTCTCCAAAACCAGCTATATCTCCTTCTATAGCATCACACACTTTTTTTAATTTAGAAATTGTTCTTTTTAATTCAACTAAATCTTTATCTTTTAATGGCTTGATATTAATTAAAGAAATTGTATAACCCTCTCTTAAAGCATCTATGGGCTCTTTTATATCCCCAAATTCCCGTATCATAAATGACTTAACCAAGATTTTAGATTTTCCAATCTTTTCAGTTACATTATCTAATTCTAAATAATCTTCGTCCTTTAACTCAGTATTGACCTTCTCAACCTTTCCGCTTCCGAACACTCTTGAGAATATTGACATTTATGCACCTTTTACTTAAGAATTTTAGGCTATTTAATTTATAAGCTTTTCTATAAACCTTCACATAGATTCCAAAATACTAACCAAATACCATATTTGCGCTCTTATGTCAGAAGAAACACTGGGATTCGTTGACAGCTCATCTAAAACAGCCAATAACCTATTAACCTTAACATTTAACTCCATTCCATCTTCTTTTAACACATTGCTTTCATCTCTCAATTTCTTTCTTACACTTCTGGGAATAGTATCATCAGCGCCTAATTGATCTAATTTAAAAATCACATCATCAATCTGCATACCCATTTTAATTCCTTCCATTTTTCTCCCTAAGAAATTTATTTTACTTTTTAAGTGATTTTACAACCTCTTCTTGTAATTCTTTAGCCTTGGCTCTTATCTCAGTTTCTTGTTTATCAAGACTGTTAATTCTTAAATCTAATACTTCTTTTTTGCCTTTTAATTCTTTTTTTAATTCTTCTTTATCACTCAATACCATTATAGGTCCAATAATCCTGTAAGGTTTATCCCTTGTCTTATTTAACTCCTCTAAACTATTTTCAACCTCTAATAATTGGCTTTGAAATGACTGTTTCTGCATTAATAAAGCCTGAATATTTTGCTCAAATAATTGCAATTGTTCTATTTTGTCTTCAATTTCTTTTTGAGTCATTTTAATCCGCCTTGATTATAGTCTCGACATCTCTTGGCTTATATAAAATCTTAGAACCGCAGTAAGGGCATCTTATTTTCTTCTTTATATATTCCTTTTTTATAACTTTTTCACAGCTAAAACATTTGTAAGTTGCCATTATTAAACCTCATATGCCTTCCCGGTAAATTTTGCATTGCATTTTCCACATTCAAAGATACCAGTTGAAATTCTTTTTGCCTTTAATCTTCCACAGTAAGGGCATTTTTGTTTTTTTCTCTGTGTCTTCTCAACCTCTAAAACCCTGTGTCTTATAGTTAAGCCATACCTTACACCATATCTTCCTGTTGATTTGACTGTTTTTGTTGAACTCATTTTAATACCTTCTAGATTCTATTTAACCCTTACACCACATTTATAAGGTTTACGTTTCAATGTTTTTAAAGGAGATTAAAAAATAAGAATAAAAAAA
Source organism: Candidatus Woesearchaeota archaeon (assembly GCA_023246445.1). Classification (GTDB taxonomy): domain Archaea; phylum Nanobdellota; class Nanobdellia; order SCGC-AAA011-G17; family JACQNH01; genus JACQNH01. The sequence goes on along the minus strand of JAHFIJ010000002.1, from coordinate 22,124 downwards.
TGCTATATCTATTGAACTAGTGCACATTTAATAAAATGGGGTTGCCCGGATTTGAACCGGGATCTCCACCTTTCTTTATTCTTCTTTTCCAGGGTTTTCCCCAAAAGAAAAGCTATACCCAAGGGTGGAATACTAACCAAGTTATAATACAACTAGATGCCATTTTAAAGGTCCCATCTTGTAAATAACTTTAATACCCACCTATTAAAATCTCTAAAATTAATATTTATAAATCTATTTAAAGAAAATTTTATTTCTTCTTTGCTTCAGGCTTGGCTTCTGGTTTTTTAGCTTCAGTCTTTCCAGCTTCAGGCTTAGCTCCGGCCTTGACTTCAACACCTGGAGCAATCTTTCCAGCTTCAGATTTTCCAGCTTCTCCCTCAGCCTTAACCTCACCCTCTACCTTGACTTCTGCAGTAGGAGCAACAACAGCAGCCTTCTCAGCCTCTTCTTCAGCCTTTAATCTCTCTAACTCTTTCTTTAATCTTTTATTAACTTCTTCCAGTTGCTTATTTAATAATTCTTTTTTATCAGCACTGATTTCAGTTTTCTCTTCCTTAATCATAGTATCATATTGTCCATTTATAACTTCAGGATTTATTTCTAAAGGAGTCTTGCCCTCAACCAAAACACCCATGCTAGCAGCGCTCCCTATAACTGATTTAACAGCAGATTTCAAACTGTTAGTAAACATAGAGGCTTGTTTTATTTTAGCGATTTTAATTATTTGTTCAAAGCCTAAATTTCCTTTTTTTTCAGTATTTGGAGTTGCAGATCCTTTTTCCAAACTTAATTCTTTTTTGATTAATTCAGCAACAGGTGGTGTTCCAATATCGATCTTATATTCTTTAGTCTTAATATCAATTAGTAATTTTACAGGAACCTGCATCCCACTCATATCAGAAGTTTTTTCATTAATCTTTTTCATAACCTCAGCTATATTAATCTTCATCGGTCCTAATTTTTGACTAATTTGAGCATTAGCAGCAGCCTTTCCACCTTCCACCATAAATTCTATTTTTTCATCTGCCATTTTATTCCTCTTTCTTATCCTCTTCGCTTTCTCCTTCCTCGGATTCTCTTCTTATAACCTTCACAGAATCTATTTTTAATGTTAATGGAATTGGAACAGCAGATTCTAATAATTCAACTACAACTTCCTCTTTTTGGGTATCTATCCTTGTTATCTTAGCCTTTTCTCTTTTAAATGGGCCGGATATTATCTCAACAATATCATTCTTTTGTATAGCAACTGCAGATTTAACCTGTTCTAACATATGTTCTATCTCTGAATAATTAACAGTTCTGGGCAATACTCCTCTTGCATAAGGAACACCAGAAGCAGCCTCTTCCACATTTTCAAAATCCTTAGCCTCAACAAATATATACCCCCTTAAACTATGAGGTCTTAATAGGCTATAAACCTCTAAATTTTTCTTTCCTAAATTAGCTATTATAAAATCAAATACCTGATCCTCTCTATTTGCAGTTGTTCTTAAAGCATATATCTTTGGGCTTTCTTCTACAATTTGTTCTGTCATATTAATCCTTTTATTAATTGGCTAAACAATAGGACTAAAAACCCTATTAAGCCTATTAACGCTATTCCTATCAAAGAAACCTTTATAATTATTTTGAATTCTTCCTTGGTTGGCTTCTTAGTTAACTGTAAGACTCTAAAACATTCCCTTAAAAAGCTTTTCAATTTATCCTTAATATACCCTATTTTACTATGCTTAGATTCCCTAACCTCTATAATTTGCTCATTTTCCATCTTAAAACCTTGAAAAACAGACTTTTTAAAACTAATTATTATCAATTACTTAGTTGTTTAAAGCTTTTTAATCTATATTCTTGAACACAGAAATCAATTAATACTTAATATGTATTAGATATATATTATGAGAAGAATAAAAACCCATGCAACAAATGAAATAACTGTAAAAAATATAGTAGGATATTTTGAGCACACTATTACCAAATTTGGTACTGGTGCAAAAATAGATGCTCCAAAAGAGCATCTTGGGAAGAAGGTGATTATTCTTGTTATCAACTAAAGAAATAGAAAAACTAGAAATTAAATGAACTACAAAAAAAGAACATAAAAAAAGAAGCTTTAATTTTACAAGCTAATAATTTACTTGGAAAAAACAAAAGACTATTTGATTTAAACTTTGCAGATAATTTTAAATTCTCTTTAAATAAAGAGAATTATGAATATGAAAAGAAAATAGCAGGCAAGTTCTTATTAGTAACAAATACAAACTTAGAACCAAAAGAAGCAATGAAATCTTACAAAGAACTCCAAATTGTAGAGAATGCTTTTTGTGAAATAAAAAACTTCCTGGATATAAGACCCATATATCACTACGAGGAAAGAAGAGTAAGGGCTCATGTTTTTATCTGTGTATTGGCTTTCCTTATAGAATGCATAATTGAGAGGTTTACAAAACAAACAGCAAGGAAAGTGATAAATGAGCTGGAAACAATTAAAATAATCGATCTTAATCTTGGCAAGGAAAAGAAACATTTGCTGACAGATATACTAAAAGAATCGAGGTAAATATTTTTTGAACTAAAAATAAACTTTCCCATATTAAACAAATAAAAAATATTTGTGTTTTCGTCCACACAAATTTGTCCATAAGGGCTAAATTTTAGGTTCCCAGACAGGAAGTGTCAAAGTTGGGTTAAAAGCAGCCAAAAGATGCTAAAAATAATTTTTAGAGATGTTTGTGGGACAACCTGCGCTATTCGTTTTTCGAAGAAAAACCTGAGCCAAAGTGCAACGGTTTTTGCGAAATGAAGTTGAGCAAAAATTGGCGAAGAGTTTGTCCTAAAGCTTCTACTAAACTCTACGACAGCAAAGTATATAAGCGCCCCCTATAAGTTATCATTTAATTTGTTGTATTTTTCTACAGCAAGTATTGCCATTTGTTTAATACTTGGAGGCAGGTTTTCTAACATTTTTATTTCTTCAATATTAAACCATTTTAAATCTTTGCTTTCATGATTTTTTATAAAATTAGGATTATCAACAGTTCCAAGATAATAAGAACAGTAATGATCATGATCTCCTACATTATGTAAGTTAGCATGAAATGGTACTGCCAATTTTTCAATTTCTTCAGGCGATTGATTAAGTTCACTAAAATTCATAAATCTTAGATTTAATCCTGTCTCTTCTTTTACTTCTCTTACTATTGCCATGTCAGGGGTTTCATTTGGATCTATATGCCCACCTGGAAAAAGCCATTTGTTTAATTTTTTATGGAGCATAAGCAGAATTTTTCCATTTGAAATAATACATGCTCCAACGGTTAGATCTGTTTTTTTTGTTTCCATAATAAATTCACCTTATATTATATATTCTTTTATATTTCTCTGCAATCTTTTGTTGCTCGAGATAATCCAAATCATGTAATCCTTGAAGAGAAAAACCATTATCTAATTTGTTGATACAACATATTAAACTACCATAAACTAAATCCAGAACTTTCGATGGCACAACTGAATATCTTAGATTAATTGGTTCTCCGTTATTAATAATCCCTGGTAAAGTTTGTTCAAACTCAATTCTTTTTGAGCTTCCCGATATTAATAACATATTTGAATTTAATTTATCTGCGTCATCTATAGTAACTGATTGTTTTCCAGTAACTCCAAGAACAATATCTATATTGGAAAAATCACGAGAGATATTATAATCAACATTTGCTTTTAATAATCTTATAGGGTTTATGTCATAAACTGATAAATCCTTACATATTGGTTTAAGATATCGACACAACTGTTCCCCAATATTTCCAAATCCCAAGACTAAAATATTTTGGTTTCTGAGTGGTTTTAGATTGTTTTGATGCAAATAACGAGCCAAGCCATCAATTATGGATTGTGCAACAAAGTGATCCTCAATTCGTTTTGTACTTGAATAAGCGACAGATAAAACAGGTAATCTATTCAGTGAAGTATTTTGCCATCTCCAATGGCCTTGCTGGGTATCCTCGACAACACCCACTACATTTTTAGATTTATCCAAGAAATCTGCAATATCTGTAGTATACCCCCCAATTTCTTCAATTATAACTGACTTATTAGATAAATTAACCGATTGTTCCACAATACCTGAAATCTCCTCTAATTCTTTTGGAACGATAACATCAAAAAAGCTCTTCAGTTCTTTAACAACTGAATCAACGCTTGAATAAGGTATACCAATTATTTTTCTTATTTTATAACCTTGTGCCATGGATTTGATAAATGGAAGAGCGACTTCATGTAAATGGTGTATTAATATCAGTTCAGACCTATGTCTACCCTTTGCTAAAATTTCACAAAGTGGAGTTTTAAGTATATCTTCATATAAATCTGGAAAGGGAGACCCTTCCCATTTCGCTCTTTCTTGTATCTTTTTTCTCATATAAATAGATAATTTTAGAATATTTATAAATATTTCTTTAGGGAGCTTTGCGTGGGAATTAGTTGGCTTTGTCCAGCTTATTGTAATATGCGAGCTTTCTGGCATTATGTCAGTATCTACGCAAGTAGATACTGTTTATCCTTGATATATCCTATTTTACTATGCTTAGACTCCTTAACCTCTATAATTTGCTCATTTTCCATCTTAAAACCTTGAAAAACAGACTTTTTAAAACTAATTATTATCAATTACTTGTGCAATCCACTGACATATGTCATAACCCTTTAAAATAGTTTATCGAATGCAAAATAAATGTCTGCTGGGACTTTCTCATGTAGGCTCATATGCGGTCTAAAATGATTATACCTCATTCTAAACAACTCGGAATCATTATTACAAAAGGGCATTTCTCTGTCCATAGTCTGAAATAATCTTTCAACCTTTCCTGTAGTAGTTGGGCTATGAATTGCTGAACGGATGTGTTTAATTCCATTTCTTCTGCACCATTTATCAAATTTGCTATCTTCACTTGTTTGCTTGATTTTACAAGCAAAATTCATTTATGTTCTACAACATAAACGTCCTACGACATATGTCTATGGCTTATACATTATTATCAATTACTCTTCTCAAAACAACAGATAAATCAACTAAATTCGCAGAATGCCCTAAACTCTTATACCCCCTGCAATAATCACATTCACTAATATGCCTCTCAAAACCTTCAACATGATGGAAATCCCCAGCTCTGCTAAAAAAATAATTATCTAAATATCTAAACAAATTACAAGGGTCATCATAATCTAAATGCTCAAGTAAAAAATTTTTTCTTAATCTAAAAAATAAACTATTTTTTTCAGTATCACCTAATCCTTTTTTAACACGCATTTCAAAATTTCTAACAATTTCCCATAAACCCCCAACATAACCTTCATATTTTCTAAAACAAGGTTTACAATGATTAAAATGATTTATATATTTCATTTCAATCCATTTTATATCCCGTTCTTTAAAATGATCATCTCTTTTAATTTGTTTCAATACTAGGTCAATTGGTGTTCCTTCCGACAAGGAGACTATTAATTCTGCATACAATCCCAGCGCCACATAACTAAAACAATTAGAATCCTCCTCTAAAAAGGTATAACCTCCTTCAGTTTGTGACATATAAAAAAATTAAATATCTCTTAACTATTTAAGTTTATCTCATTCCAAATTTTTTCATCACATTTTCTAATTTATTCCCTTTCAGCATCTTAGAAACCTTCCTAAACTGTCTATACTGTTTCAGCATTTCCTTAACAACACTTTCGCTTACTCCTGAGCCTTTAGCTATTCTTTCAACTCTTTTACCATCATTTATTATTTCAGGATTCTCTAACTCATCTTTTGTTAAGCTATTCATTATATGTTTCCATTTTTCAAACTTAACATCTTGGGTATCCAACATTTCCTTAGGAATCTTCATATTTCCAAATCCAGGCACCATTTCAAAAACCTTAGACAATGGTCCTAATTTTCTGGTCATCTCCAGTTGTTTATACAAATCCACTAATGTAAAATCCCCCTTCAAAAACTTCTCGCTTAATTCTTCCCTGTTTTCTTTGTCTACACTATCCTCAACCTTTTTTAATAAAGCCTCTAAATCCCCCATCCCTAATAATCTTCCAACAAAGCCTTTAGGATTAAAAGTCTCTAAATCATTTATTTTTTCTCCTGTCCCGATAAATATTACTTTAGCGCCGGAAGCAGCACATGCGCTTAATGCCCCCCCAGCTTTTGCACTCCCATCCATCTTAGTGATTATAACATCATTTACATTTACTGTATCGTGAAAAGTCTTAGCTTGCTCAAAAGCAGTCTGCCCAATATCTGCACTTATGACTAAAATAACTTCATCAGCATCGCTTTTTTTCTTTAATTCTTTTATCTCATCCAATAAATCATTGCTTAATGCATCTCTTCCGGCAGTATCCATTAAAACAACATCAAATTTCTCTAAATCTTTTTTATACTTCTCATAAATTTTTATAGCATTTTTTTCTTTTTTATCTGTAAAGCATTTAATTCCTGCCTTTTCACAATTCTGCTCTAATTGTTCCATTGCAGCTGCCCTATGAACATCCAAGCCAATTGCACATATTTTTAAATTTCTTTTCTGCAAATAGTTCCCAATTTTTCCGATGCTTGTGGATTTTCCAGAACCATATAAACCCACAAACATTATCTTATATGGCCTTTTTTTACTGGAAATTTCAAATTCTTTTTTCTCCCCGCCTAATAAATTGCTTAATTCTCCATAAACAATATTAATTAAATTCTCTCTTTCATTTATAGCGCTGGATTTCTTCTCTAATGCTTTCTTTTTTATTTTCTGTGTTAGTTCAAATACCAATCTAACATTAACATCAGCACTTAAAAGAGATCTTTGAATTTCTTTGCATAATTCATCTATAGCCTTTTCATCAACAAAAATTATTCTGGCTACTTTACTGATAGTTTCCTTTAATTTGCTGCCTAATTGCTCTAATACCATGTAATATCTTTATAAACAGAATTTAAAAGCCTTTATATTTCAATTTCTTTAATGCATCCAACCTATTTTTTGAATCTATAAAGCTAGAAAACATTTTCCAAAACATCCTATTAAGCCATTCCAACCGCTTTTTATCTTTAATAGTATAATAAATATTTTTTTATTTAACTCATTTATTTTCCCTGTCGGTCACTTAACTTCTTTCATTCTAAAAATTTTATCATCAAATATAAATGCCCTCAGTGAATGATAACAATGCCTTATTTCAATGCAAATTTAATATGTTTACATTCCAAATGCCATCAAAGCACTTATCACAATTACAATAAAAAACACCATCTTATTCCATTCAAAGACCTTACTTCCATCTAATCCAAAAAATGGCAGCATATTAAAAAATGCCAGCCAGGAATTAATCCTAAAACCGGATAATCCAATTGGGCCGCCTATAATTAAAAATATTAAAGCTAAAATTAAATTGGTTACAGGCCCAGCTAAAGAGATTTTCCCATTTTTATCATTTGTTACATTTCCAAAAATAAAAACAGCGCCTGGAGCTAAGAATATAAAGCCAAAAAAACCCAAAACTATACTGACTAATAGCATTTTATCAAATGATTTAAATTCAGCATAGTATCCATATTTCACAGCAAAAAATTTATGGCTTAGTTCATGTAAAATAAAAGCACTTCCAACTATTAAAGCAATTATTAAAAAACTCCTCATGAAATTCTCAAAACTCCAGCCAAAATAAGCCAATAAAAAGACTATACTGACTGCTAACCATGCCTTAACCAGATCCTTAACCTCATTAACAGAAAATTTTAATTTAACCATCAATGATTACTAACTTATAACAAATTTAAATCTATTGGTTCATTCCCAAATTTTATAAATCACTAAAAATTCTTAAATTTATGTCATTAAGCTGTTTACTCTCTAAATTCAAAATTTCCACAAAACAAATTGTGCCAAAAACAATGGCTTTGTTTCTCTGTTTATTTCCTTCTGTTACTCCATTTGCTTCAGATCTGCAAAATAATCAGCCTACAAATATGGGCGGTAATAAAAGTTCAATAGAAAAAAACATAGAGAATACTTTCAAAGATAAAACCTACAAAGTTATAGATTTATTAACAAAAATACCAGAAGAAGATCAAACAAGGGTTTTAAAATACTTAAAAGAATCTTGGGGATTATACGAAGATCCTTCTGAATTAATAGAAGAAATAAAAAAGAAATATAACCTAATACTTCCTGTAGAAAATTTAGATTCTATCTCCCCACCAAATATAGAAACCAACATAACAACAGAAGAAGCCCATAAATTTATAAGAAAAATAGCAAACTTAGGAACACTAGAAGGAACATTAAAAGCAGATTTAGAAGGTGTTGTCTATTGCATAGCTGCAATTGGCTATGAATTAGATGGAGCCTCTAACGACGGATTAGCTAAAGAGGCAATTGACTTCTTAAATAGACTAGCAGATTTTTTAATAGAAACAACAGATACTGCAAAAGCCATGGAAGAAGCACTAACAAAACATCAGTTGCTTGAAGGCAGGAGGAATGCACAGCTTGTAGAAAAAATAAGAAATTATGATCCACTAGCTGAAAGAACAACATTTTATGATCAATCACGAAATGCTGTTTCAATAAAGTTTATTAGAAGATTAAGAGAACTAGGATTTGGGAGATTATCCCTTGACTTAGATACAAATGCAAGTTCGCCATCTTTAGATGAGGTAAGTTTAACTATCCTTGAAACAGATTTTTTAGGATATAATTTCAAGATATATATTTTCGGAATGTATAATGAAGAAAAAGGGTTTAGATATCAAACAGGTAATTTTTTTAAAAGTAATCTAACACCCTTAGAAGAATAATCCCTACTTAAAAACTCTTCCAGTTGCCATACTCCAGAATAACAAGTCTAACTCATCCATTTTAATTCCAATTTTATTTCCATATTCTTTAAATTTCTTTTCAATCTCAAGATATTTATTTTTAGTTAATGATTTAGGTGTTTCATTAATAACATTTAATTTTTCTAAGCATCTTAATATATGTCTATCTAAAATAGCTAAATTTTCTCTACCAATATTCCGCAAGAAATGGCTTGATTCCTTAAAACCATGCCCTTTTATATTTTCGACCAGCCATTCTCTTAATTTTTCACTATTCCTCTCTTCTAATGTTTTATAAATTTTCTTCCAATTATCTTTAACTAAATTCAAATATTCACCTTTATTATTATGAAACCTTACTCTTCTCTGTAAAAACTTTTGCAATTCTTCTAATTCGACACATTTATCAAAAAATTTCATTTTCTTTAAATCCTCTACTATCCCCCAGCATCTAAATCCATTCGATTGAGGTGTTAAAATAGTAAAGCATAACTCATAAAACAAATTCTTCTCACTTTTAACACTTTTATAGCCTTCCCAAGCCCTTTGGATTTCATCTTTAATTTCATTATATTTACCAATTACTAGTTTATTATTCATCAGCCATATTAAACTTCAATAGTATTATAAGATTTTCCATCTAATTCAATCTATGATAACCTATAAAGAAGCACCAGACAACCCTGAAGTGGTCAAAGAACTGTTAATCCCACTAGTTAGAACCTGGTTTTTTAATAAATTTAAAGATTTCTCCTTGCCGCAATTATTTGGTGTCTCAGAAGTCCACAAAAGGCAAAATATTTTAGTTTCAGCCCCAACAGGAACAGGTAAAACCTTAACTTCATTTTTAGCGATTTTAAATGAATTAATAGATTTATCACAAAAAAATATTCTGGAAAATAAAATTTACTGTGTTTACATCTCCCCTTTAAAGGCATTGAATAATGATATTAAAATTAACTTACTAACACCTTTAGAAGAAATAGAAAAAATAGCAGGAAAAAAATTAGGTATTAGAGTAGCTGTCAGAACAGGGGATACTACTGTAGCAGAAAGAGCCAAAATGCTTAAGACTCCACCCCACATATTGATTACAACTCCGGAATCTTTAGCTTTAATACTCTCATCCTCAAAATTTGTGAATAATTTAAAAAATACAGATTATGTAATCATAGATGAGGTTCATTCCTTAGCAGAAAACAAGAGAGGCGTTCACTTATCTTTATCATTAGAAAGATTACAGGCATTATCCCCTGGAATATGCAGGCTTGGATTATCTGCAACCATTGCTCCTTTGACAGAAATTGCAAAATTCTTAGTAGGAACAAACAGGTATTGTAAAATTATTGATATTTCAGGAATTAAAAAGATGGATTTAAAAGTTTTAACACCTTCAAATAATTTGATAGACACAACCTTTGAAAGTCTTTCTAATGACATGTATACTTTAATAGACTCTTTAATACAACAGCACAAAACTACTTTAATATTCACAAATACAAGAGCAGGAACAGAAAGAGTTGTTCATCACCTAAAAGAAAGATTTCCTAAGAACTATGTTGCAATAGAAGAATCAACTAAAAAACAAATCTCTTTAATAGGCGCTCATCACGGTTCATTAAGCAAAGAGCATAGATTCCAAATTGAAGATGACTTAAGAAAAGGTAAACTAAAGGCGTGTGTCTCATCCACTTCTTTGGAGTTGGGTATAGACATTGGTTTTATTGATTTAGTAATATGCTTAGGCTCGCCAAAATCAGTCGCTAGATTATTGCAAAGGCAGGGACGGGCAGGCCACAAATTACACGATACAACAAAAGGTAGATTAATAGTTTTAGATAGAGATGATTTAGTAGAATGTTCTGTAATGCTAAAATTGGCAATAGAAAGAAAAATTGACAAGGTTCATATTCCAACTAATTGTCTAGATGTATTAGCACAACAAATTATTGGTATTACTTTAAATGAACCCATAGGTGTAGAAGAATTATATTTAATGATAAAACAATCCTATTGCTATAAAGATTTGTCTAAATACGATTTCTTGGAAATTATAAAATATTTAGCAGGAGAATATACTACCTTAGAAGATCGCCATGTTTACGCTAGAATCTGGTTTAATGAAGGTAAAGTAGGAAGACGAGGTAGAATGGCTAAGGTTATCTACATGACTAACATTGGCACTATCCCTGATCAAACAAGTGTAAAAGTAAAGCATAAAAACAATTTAATAGGGACCATAGATGAAGGTTTCCTAGAAAAATTAGAAAGGGGGGATATATTCGTTTTAGGCGGCAACACTTATCAATTTTTATTCGCAAGAGGGATGTCTGCAGAGGTGATTCCAGTCCCTGGTAAATTACCAACAGTTCCATCTTGGTTCTCAGAGATGCTTCCATTATCATTTGATTTAGCTTTAGAAATTCAAAGATTCAGAAAATTAGTTTCAGAAAGAATGAAAAAACCTAAAAGAGAAGTTTTAGATTTCATCAAACAGCATTTGTATCTTGAAGAAGAAACCGCTTTAGCTATTTACGAATATTTCCTGGAGCAATATCAATTTTTAGAAATACCCACTGAAAAAAAGCTAATAATTGAAGAATATAAAGATGAAAATGATAAAATATTTGTTATTCTTCATTCTTTATTTGGTAGGCGGGTCAATGATTGTTTATCGAGATGTATAGCCTATATTATTCTAAGAACACAGCATATAGATGTAGAAGTTGGGATAAGCGATAATGGTTTTTATTTATCTGGCAGAAAGCCAATAAAAATATTAAAAGCCTTAAGAATCTTGAAATCTGAAAATATAAAAACTATAGCAGAAAAATCCATAGACAAATCTGAAATCCTAAAAAGAAGATTTAGGCATTGTGCAGGAAGAGCTTATATGATATTAAGAGAATATAAAGGTGTAAGAAAATATGTTGGTCGTCAACAAGTATCTTCAATGATTTTAATGTCAGCAGTTAAAAGAATTTCAAACGACTTCCCAATCTTAAAGGAAGCTAGAAGAGAAGTTTTAGAAGATCTAATGGATCTTCAAAACGCAACCCTGATTTTAAAGCAAATAGAAGAAAATAAATTAGAAATAAAAGAAAAATTCACTTTAATACCATCTCCTTTTGCACTTAATCTGGTCTCTCAGGGAATGTCAGACATCTTAAAAGCTGAATCCAAGCAGGAATTCCTAAAAAGAATGCATAAAATGGTTCTAGCTAAGATTAATTTAAAAAAATAAAAAGAGGGTTTATTCCTCTTCATATTTCCCGACAATAACGCTTCTCTCTTCTTGTCTTGCCTTTGCTAATTTTCTGCTCACTTCCATTAAATCTGGATATAAAGCATTAGCTGTTGCAGGAGTCAGTCCAATACTAGCCATCACACCCATATAGTCATCACTGCTTAATCTCTTGCCTTCATTAACTCCAAAATACAAATGCTTTTCCCTTAACACTCTTTTTTCAGCAATTTTTCCCCTCAATATTACGCCATATTTTGGAAATTCCTGTTCAAACTCAGCAACAGCTTCTTTCATTCCTCTTGCTCTTTCCTTATCCTCATCCACAACACGAGCAAATACTCTTTCACCTACATAACTGCTACCAACCATGTCAGTTATCTCACCCCCAAGGCTCAACCTTGTTCTCCTCAGCTTTTGATCCATACTAGACAGAGGGATTTCAATTCTGTCAGTTGCAACCAACTCTAAAATTTTTCTTTCCATTTTATTTACCTCCATAAATTTTGTTAAATTCAAAGAGGGGGATTACTAGATTAATTTTTGAGGTGATATTCTTCACCACAAAATATATAAATCCCTAAAACAAGATTATTCTATGGAAATTTCAAAACTGATGGAATTAAATTTAACAAAAAACGAAGCTCTGGTTTACAAAGCATTATTAGAGTTAGGACCATCCCAAGCAGGTCTAATCTCAGGAAAAACAGGCTTACACAGAAGAACTGTTTATGATACAATTGAGATGTTAATCAAAAAAGGTTTAATTGGTTATATAAAAAACAACAACAGAAAAATGTTTGAAGCCTCATCACCAAGAAGATTTCTAGACATTATAAAAGAAAAAGAACACATCATCTCAGATATTCTTCCTGAAATGCTCCAGATCTATGAAGAAGAAAAAGAAAAGCAGGAAACAAATTTCTATAAAGGAAAGCAGGGATTAAAAATGGTCTTGGAAGATCAGATTGAGACTAAAAAAGAAATTTTTATTTTGGGCGCCTCTCCAATAGCCTATGAAGTTTTACAATTTTATTTTAAATGGTTTGATAAAAGAAGAAAAGAGCATAAGATTAAAGCCAAAATATTATTTAGTCAAAGAGATATAAACATAAAAATTCCATTTGCAGAAATAAAATATTTGCCTCAGAAATATGCTTCCCCTGTTGCAGTGAATATATACGGTGACAAAGTTGCAATAATTCTCTGGAGCAAAGAAAATCCTACTGTTTTAGTAATCAAAAATAAGGAAATTTCTGAAGGCTATAAAAAATATTTTGAAATTTTATGGCGGATCGCAAAAAAATAAATTCAGCTTTTTTTTTCCCACTCATTTTCAATCTTAAATTTCTTTATAGAATCACATTTAGGGCATCTATAATATTCCCACTCCACTATACAGCCGATTAGATTCTTAACATCTTTACAAGTCCAGTAAAACGGCTCAAATAATAGCTCGCCGCAGCATTCAGGCTTCATTCATCAACCTCTTTTTAAAGTTCATTACGTTAGAATCTTAAAACTTCTATTTATAAAAATTATTAATCAGCATTTTTTACACAACTTCGTAAAAGTAGATCTAAACATATGAAAAGCAGTATAGAAATATTTAAATACTAATTGCTTAATTGATACAATATGTTGTGCTAAAGTTTAATATGGGCACAACCTATTGTGTTAAGTAACTATTGTAAAAAGAGGTAAAAAGTGGCAGACTATAATCTTATGAAAGAATCTTACATCATTAAAAGAGTTAAAAAAAGAGACGGTTCAATTGTCTTATTTGATGAAAAGAAGATCGTAAATGCAGTCTACAAAGCATTTAAGGCGACAGGTTTAGATAATCAGCAGAAAGCAGAGACAATAGCCAAAAAAGTCTCAGAGATATTAGATTTATTCTATAAAGATAATGGTATTCCAAGCGTAGAAAGCATCCAGGACTTAATTGAAAAGACACTAATAAAAGAAACTGAAGACCAGGTTGCAAAAGCTTTTATTCTCTACAGAAAGCAGCACGAAACAATAAGAGAAACAAAAAGCTTCCTGTTAGATGTTCAAAAAACAATGGACAGCTACCTAACAAAATCAGACTGGAGAGTATCTGAAAACAGCAATATAAACTATTCATTATCTGGTTTGTTAATGCATCTGGCAGGCTCAATGATCGCACATTATATCTTGCATAATATTTACCCTGAAGAAATAGCCAAGGCACATATTGAAGGAGATTTTCACATTCATGATCTAAGTATGGGTATAGCAGGTTATTGTGCAGGTTGGAGCTTAAAGCAATTGCTGGAAGAAGGCTTCAATGGTGTTCAGGGTAAAGTTGAATCTGTTCCACCTAAACATCTAGATTCTGCTCTTTGGCAAATGATTAATTTTATAGGGGTATTGCAGAATGAATGGGCTGGTGCTCAGGCATTTTCCAGTTTTGATACATATTTAGCGCCATTTATAAAAAAAGATAACATGACATATGATGAAGTAAATCAGGCGATACAGGGCTTTGTTTTTAACATTAATATCCCTTCAAGGTGGGGCGGCCAGAGTCCATTCACAAATATAACTCTGGACTGGGTTTGTCCTGAAGATATGAAAAACAAAAAAGCAATTGTCGGTGGTAAAAAACAGGATTTTACTTATGGAGAATGTCAAAAAGAAATGGACATAATTAATAAAGCATTTATTGAGGTTATGACTGCGGGGGATTCAAAAGGGCGGATATTTACATTTCCAATTCCAACTTATAACATAACAAAAGACTTTGATTGGGATTCAGAAAACGCTAAATTATTATTTTCAATGACAGCTAAATATGGGCTGCCTTATTTTCAAAATTTTATCAACTCTTCTCTAAAGCCTAGTGATGTCCGCAGTATGTGTTGTAGACTATCTTTGAACATAAAAGAATTAAAAAACAAAGGTGGTGGCTTATTTGGTGCAGCAGAAATGACTGGCTCTATTGGTGTTGTAACTTTAAATCTGCCAAGAATAGGATATTTATCTAAAAGCAGGGAAGAATTTTTCAAAAGAATAGAAAGATTAATGGAAACTGCAAAAGAATCTTTAATATTAAAAAGAAAATTAGTAACAAGAAATATGGAAGAGGGTTTAATGCCATTCTCAAAAAGATATTTAGGAACATTTGATAATCATTTCAACACAATAGGTTTAGTGGGAATGAATGAAGCCTTAATGAATTTTTTCGGGCCTCAATGCACAACAGCTACTAAAGAAGGAAAAACCTTCGCAGAAGAAGTATTGGATTTTATGAGAGATAAATTGTCAGAATTCCAGGAGCAAACAGGGCAAATGTATAACCTGGAAGCAACTCCGGCAGAAGGAACATCTTATAGGCTGGCAAAAATTGACAAGAAAAAATATCCCGATATTATAACTGCAGGCAAAGATAATCCTTACTATACAAACTCAACACATTTGCCAGTCAATTACACTGAAGATATATTCGAAGCATTAGAATTGCAGGATAGTTTACAAAAGAAATACTCTGGCGGAACAGTTTTGCATGGGTTTTTAGGTGAAAAAATTAATGACCCGGAAACATGTAAAAAATTAGTAAAAAGAATAGCTGAAAATTTTAAACTGCCATATTTTACTATTACCCCAACATTTAGCATCTGCCCAACACATGGTTATGTATCAGGCGAACATCATACTTGTCCTCAGATTATACAACAGGAAAAACAAATATTAACTTAAAGGAGTAAAAAAATGGAAAAAAACAATACTTGTGGAGAAACATGCGAAGTTTTCAGTAGGATTGTCGGCTATCATCGCCCGGTCATACAATGGAACTTGGGAAAGAAAGAAGAATTCAAAGAAAGAAAAGAATACAGCTTAACAGTTTCTCTAAAAAACAAATTTGCTGCACAAGACAAACAAACAATCTGCAAATGATTATAAAAGGCTTTCAACCATTGACGTTAATTGATTTTCCCGGTCAATTAGCCTCAATCATATTTACTGCAGGCTGTAATTTAAGATGCCCTTACTGTTACAACAAGCCGCTAGCAGTTAATTCTCCTGAACTGATACAATTAGATGAAGAAAAGATTTTTTCTTTTTTAAAAACAAGAAAAGGCTTAATTGATGGTGTCGTAATAACTGGCGGAGAGCCCACATTGCACAATGGGTTGCCTTCATTCATTAAAAAAATAAAAGAATTGGGATTTTTAGTCAAATTAGATACTAACGGCACAAATCCTGAAATGATAAAAGAGTTAATAGACAATAATTTAATAGATTATATTGCTATGGACATTAAAAACTCTTTAAAAAATTATGAAAAAACTACAATAATTAAAGTTCCAATTGAAAATATCAAAGCCTCTGTTAAAATTATAATGGATAGTAGTATTAATTACGAATTTAGGACTACCTCATTACCAAAATTAATTTCAAAAGAAGATTTTCTTGAGATTGGAGAATGGCTTAAAGGCGCTAAAAAATATTGTCTGCAGCAATTTAAAAAAGCAGATTCAATAATTGATCTAAGCTACCTAAATGAAAACTCTTATTCAGAAGAAGAATTAAAAAACATAAAGAATTTATTAACTCCTTACTTTGAAGACATTGAAATAAGAATTTAATATTCCCCTTTAACATCAGTTACATTATAAACCTTCATTCTGCCAATTCCACGAATATCAAAAGTTCCATGCTCAACAACATCAACCTTATCTTTAACTTTTTCATAAGTTTTCTCATCAATCAACACATGATTCCCTGTTCCATAAGCCTGTATTCTGGAAGCCAGATTAACACAATTGCCCAAAGCACTATACTCCATAAATTTATCCCCAAAACTTCCAATTAAAGCCTCACCAGAACTTATTCCAATCCCAACAGATATTTCATTTATTCCCTTTTCTTTTAATTTCATGTTTAATTTATTTAATTCTTTAGAGATCTCAACACCCGCTTTTAATGCCATCAATAAATGCCCCTCAACCTTTCTCGGAGCATTAAATAAAGCCATCACAGAATCACCCAGATATTTATTTATCGTTCCATGATACTTATATATTATATCAGTAACAGACTTAAAATAATAATTGACCATATTCATAACAACCCATGGATCTCCGCTGCTGACTAATGTAGTAAAATCTCTTATGTCTGTAAACATCACGCTTATTTCCCTCTTCTCGGAATCTAAGCCAAGTTTATCTTTATGTATTAATTCTCTTGCAATATGAGTATCAAGATATTTATTTAAAATACTCATAACCTTCTTCTTCTCTTTCCCTTTGGACTTAACAGCTTTTTTTAATGTGTTTAGCATATTGCCCTGTGCTGTATAATTCTCAACTAAATGTTTTATATACCATCCAATTTGTCTCAATAATTTATTTTGCCTGTTAACAATAAAGAAGAATATTAAAGCTAATACAACTATTACCAGTAATATATTTTTGGAAGTATCCCCTAAATCCCCCCCACCTAATGAGCCTATAGCTCCGACTGCGCCAGTTAGCAGATTGCCTGTTTTTCTTAACACAGATCTTTTATCTTCTAATAGTAAATTATCAAAACTATAATCTTTTCCATCAGCTAAAACAAAAATTGTATAAGTCCCACTCTTGACCTTATCATTTAAAGGATACGTTCTGCTTTCACCCGGATTTAATTCTACAATTTCAAAAAATTTATTTTCTCCTTCCCCTTTAAAAACAATTTCAACCTGCTTATTGTAAACTACATTTCCATTATTAAAAAAAAGTATTGATTGATTAACTAAATTAACTTCTAAAGATTCAACACCAATAACTGAAAAATAGCTTTTCTCGGTTAAATCCTCAAATTTCCCCTCAATTGTGTATCTCCCAGGCAAAGCAAATTGATCTAAATCATAATTAAGCTCATTTGTCCATTCAGTAATTTGTTTTCCCTTAGCATCAAAAATAATTAAATTAACACTTTTGCCTTCAGTTATTTCATTTCCAGTCTGATCTAAAACCTTGCTTTGGGCATTTACCTCTTCTTTCGGCAAAAATTCACTCTTGCTGATAAACACCAATAAGCTTTTTGGAACCTTTCTTACACTAAAAGAATAGCCTCTTTCCCCATAATTTCCAAAATCATCTTCTACCTTAAAACCTATATTATAATCCCCGCTTGCTTGATTATCTTCTAACTTCAGATCATAAGCCAGATTTCCATCATTAACATCCATAGTTGTTATTTTATCCAAAAAAATTATCTTAACCTTCCCACTTACAGGATCTCCTTTAAAATTTTTTATAATTCCTTTTATAGGCACAGTTTCACTAGGAGAATAAGTTCCGTTCCCTAAATCAAAAGCAAAATCGATCTTATTGGAAATCTTAAAAGCTATAACATCTTTAAATTCCCCGCCATTTCCATATAAATCCTGATATTTTACAGACACCCTATAAACTCCAATTGGGCGGTTCACTGTATCAAAATCAAAATCCCACTCATTATTAATATCCTTTGTAAAAACCTCTTTACTGGATGCGCCTTCTATTGTAATTGTTATTAATCCGCTAAAATCCAAGCCTGAAATTTTCTTAACAGTGCCTCCAAACCTTAAAGACTCCCCCTTAGCAACAAATTCCTTCTCACTAAAGAAACTTGAATTAATATCCCTTGAAAGCCTGAACTTATTGCTGTCTTTATAATCTATAATCCCATCTTTTGTCTCTAAAGACACGCCTATATTGCAATCCCCTTCACCATTATACAATTTAACAGCTTCATTAAATTCCGCATTCTCGCCTAAGGTAACATTTTTGAACATCAAAGAAACAACATTGCCGCAATTTAAATTAATTCTAAAGCCGCCTTTAAAAGCAGTTTGTATATTCCCTTTAACTTCTATATTATCCCCTAAATTAAATACACTTTTATTTATACTTTCTAATTCCAAAGCTCCAGCTATTGGTATTAAAATTAATAAGATTACCAAAATAAGCCCCTTTTTCATGCTAAATTAGATAAACGCATTCTTTAAATAATTTATTATCTTTCAAACTCTATGGAAATCTCAAAAGATATTGAAATTATAGGTCTTTCCCTCTATTTAAAACGCTTTAAAACGCTGATATTGACAGATTTTCACATGGGTTTTGAAGAAACACTCAATAAACAAGGCATCTTAGTTCCAAGATTCCAGTTAGATAAAACATTAAAAAAACTAGACAAAATATTTGCATTAGTCAAGCCAGAAACAATAATTATTAATGGAGATTTAAAGCATGAATTCTCAACTATCTCAGAAACAGAATGGTTAAACACTTTAAAATTAGTTGATTATTTATTAAAAAAAAGTAAAAATCTAATCTTAAATAAAGGCAATCACGATACAATCTTAGAGCCAATACTTAAAAAAAGAAATCTTAAAATTAATGAATATACCAAAATTGATGATGTTTATGTTACACATGGAGATAAAATTCCTGAAAATAAGTATTTTAAAGATTCTAAAATTACAATTATAGGAAACGAGCATCCAGCAATTACATTAAAAGAAGAATCAAGAAGAGAAACCTATAAATGCTTCTTAAAAGGCAAATTTGAAAATAAAATTTTGATTGTTCAGCCATCATTTAACTTAGTTACAAAAGGCACAGATATTTTAAGAGAAAAATTATTGTCTCCTTTTTTACATCAGGATTTATCTAGTTTTGAAGTATTCATAGTGGGAAAAGAAAAAGTTTACAATTTTGGAAAATTAAAAAATTTAAAAGCTCAGAATCAATAATCTCGTTATAATTTTGAAGTTCAACACAATTTCATATCACTCCATTCGATCGTGACCTCGTTAAATTCCTGTATTATAACCCAAATCCTTTAATTATCTTCTCTTTATCAAATACTTCAAAACTATCATATCTTTGACCATTAGAAATAAACAATATTGGCTTCTTACAGCTGTATTCTACCCCAACAAAAGCACCGCCTTTCTCATCAACGTCAACCTTAGTTAATATTATCCCATCTATTCCAACTGCTTCATCAAATTTTTTAACAGTTTCTATAATGCTTCCGCCGGAAATTGCTTCTCCAACAAATATTTTCAAATTAGGTTTAGCAACCCTCACAATCTTTTTCATCTCTTCCATCAAATTAACATTTGTATCCTGTCTTCCGGCAGTATCTATTAAAACGACAGGAATTTCATGTGCTTTAGCATATTTCACAGCATCAAAACTAACAGCAGCAGGATCTGATTTGTAATCATGTTTAATCACTTTAATATTTAACTTCTCGCCGTGTTCTTCTAATTGCTGTATTGCAGCTGATCTAAATGTATCTGCAGCAGCCATAACGGATTTTAATTTATAATCTTGCAAATATTTTCCAAATTTAGCTATAGCCGAAGTCTTCCCAGAGCCATTTAATCCAAAAAACACAATTACATACGGCTTTTCTTTCTCTCTAATCTCTTTTAATACATCTATCCATTCAACATTAAACAACATTCTTATGCTATCTCTCAAGCTTTGCTTAATCTCCTCCTCAATCTTATTCTTAGGAATACTTTTCCCTGTTAATTTTTTCTTTAATTCCTCTCTTATCTTATCAACAACCTCAAAAGCAATATTAGACTCTAATAAAGCAATCTCCAGTAATTCAAAAAACTCATTAAATCTCTCTTCATCTAATTTAACACTTGTAACCTTTTCCTTAAATTTAGCCCAGAAACTCTTTTCTTCTGACTCTTCTATCTTAACCTCTTCCACAATTTCAGGTTCTTCTGTTTTCTCAGTTTTCTTCTCTTTAACTCTTTTTATCTTTTTTTTAACAGGCACTTTTTCTTCAACATTTTCTTTCACAAGACTCTCATCTTTAATATCTTCAGTTTCTACTGCTTCTTTCTCTACCTTCTTACTAAACTTGCTTACTACTTCTCCTATTTTCTTCTTTAAAAAACCGAACATATTCAAAACTATAAAAGAAATCTATTTAAAACTAACCTATTGAGAAGCATGATTCATTTTAACATCTTTAAAACCTAAACCTGTAGATTCCACAATTTTATTTTTCATCGTAATCCTTAATTTATTTAATTCTCTGATTTTTATAGCTCTTCTACCCACTTCCTCTAAACCTAATTCATCATCTTTTCCTTTCCTTATATCACTCTCTAAATCCCAGATTTTGCCATTTAAATCGTATAATCTATCAATCCATTCTTCATTTATTAACCCTTTTTCTCTCAAACCATCAATCTCGCCCAGAAAAGTGTCATACTCTTTCCTTAAATGCTCCTCTTTTATTCTTTCAAGCTTTAGTTTGCATATAGTAAACCGGTCTATAACTTCAGGTAAAGGCATTTCCATAGTTAAAAACAATAATATCTAATTAAAAAGATTGTGTATCTAAAATATAGGGTTTCATGACATTTAGCACTCTCCTTAAACCCACTTTTAAGAGTATAAAAACAAGGCATCTAGTGGATGGGCAAAAATAATTAGGGGACAGCCTAGCCTGTTATGTGCCCCGAACTGAACGAAGCGTAGGGGGAGTGCAACATGGTGCTGAGTGAAACGGAACAAGTTTCTTTCTCGCCGAAAATTTCATTGCCACTGTAGCTTTTTGAAATGAATTGTTTTATTAATAACGAACAGAGTGAGACTATCTTTTATGGTTAAGAGTTGTCTAGTTTTACGTCAAGAGGGACAATCTTTTTACTTTTTTGCATAGATTAATGAAGTATTAAATTTTTGATATTCTACAACTACTTCTCTAAAACCAACCCCCCTAAGCCATTCTACTTGATCTTCTAGAGGGGCTAGTTTGTTAAGATGTTTATGGTGGTGCGCCCATTCTTTTAATGATTCTTCATCTTGAGCGTTTTCAACCAGATAATGAAAATGACGAGCTTCATTTAAAGCAGCCTCAGCAGGATTTCTATATGTTACCAAGTCTCCAAAGATAAATACTCCTGTTTTATTAAGGGAATTGTAAACTCTTTGAAATAAGTTTCTTTTATCCTCATCAGTTTCTTGATGATGAATTCCAATT
>JAHFIJ010000035.1 GCA_023246445.1 Candidatus Woesearchaeota archaeon | reverse complement strand
ATGCCGAAAAGAATAATCCTTATTAGGCTTTTCAGAGATATATATTTTATCAAGCTTAACCATACTTATTTTGAGATCAATATCTTTAAAAATGTTATGGAATTAATAATTTAATATCCTCAACTTTCTTACAAAAGTATGCGGTTCTTTAAGAATTATTTTTTTGAATACTCATTAATTAATAATTCTATCCTTTTCCATATTCTTTTTGGCTCTTTAAATCCCCATCGAGTTATTCCGTTGAAAACATACTATCCAGAACTAGTTCTCTTAAACTAAGCGACTTTTTCTCTAAACTCATCTACCTTTTCTTTCTTAAAAAATAATTCTTTTTTCAGAGCTTTTTCTAAAACCTTTTTTAATTCTATTTTGTCTAAATTCCAGTTTATTTTTTTAATAAAATCGTTTAACTTCAACCATTCAGAGTCTACATGCTCCTCATTTAATATCACTTTTCCCTTTTTAACAAAAGCTAAAAAGTTATTCTCTGAATGATATTCTCCCCCCCAAGAATAAACAGAACCCCATTTTAAATCGAAAATCCATAAAATTTCAAGATTAGTTTCTTCTTTTACTTCTCGCTTGATAGCTTCTTCCAAAGATTCATCTGTTTCAACACTTCCAGTTACGGTAAACCAATAGTCCACACCATGAGTGGGGTCTTTAGAGTTATTTCTTAATAAAAGAAATTTTTCTCCATCACAAACAAAAGCAAGTATTTTTTTATTCATATTATTACCATGTGACCTCTGTTTAAAAAGCTTATTTGAAATCATTTTTCAGATTTTTCAAAAGACCATCTAGCTCTGCAGCTAATGAAAAATATCTTGCCATCTTAAAAGAATTCTTCAAACTTCGTCTTTAATTCATTGAAGGATTGTTTTAACAAATCAAATTGAAGCTTTTTGTTATTATTGATAGCGTTACACTGTTTATTCAACCCTTCTTCATCAAATGACTTAATACCAAGAACATTTAATTCATTGATTATTCTTTTCTTCGCTTTGTCAGCTTCATTTTCTCTTGTTAGAATTTCCGCTTCAAAATTGTATCCATAATCTTTTATTTCAACTAAAGAAAACTCAATTCCTTTATATTCATAAACATAAGTTTTTACAGCATAAATAACCCCTATATACCAACCTAAAAGAGCAAGCAACTCTAAGTATTTCTCTATTTCTTCATTTTTTATGTTAATGGATATCTCTTTCCTTGCATGGTTTCCTGTAAAAGCCCCATATTTTAAAACAATTTCAGGAATTTTGTTAGTGATTCTAAACCTTAAATCAATCGGCTCATCTTTTATTTCTGAGAGGTCTTTAGGGATCTTATTCCTAAAATACATAAAGGACAATCTCTCTTTAGTCTTTCTAAATTTTCCCTCTCTCTCAAAAAGATTTTTCAGTTCCAAAAACTTGTTTTTGTCTATTTCGCCTATAAATTCTACTTCTATTTGATTAAGGCTCATGATTCTGTACCTCCTCTAAATGTTTTAAATCTATCCATAACTGTAAGTGGAACATAGCTTTCACCCCACAATCTCTTATATTCTTCCGGAATATATGTTTTTGTTCTAAAAACCTTATTGCTTCCCTAACTTGTTGTGAACAGTTCCCAGTAGTTGCTTGTATTTTGAATGGTCTAATATTACATGGTCTTTTTTTGTTCTTTTTATCATGCCGAAAAGAACAATCCTTATTAGGCTTTTCAGAGATATATATTTTATCAAGCTTAACCATACTTATTTTGAGATCAATATCTTTAAAAATGTTATGGGATTAATAATTTAATATCCTCAACTTTCTTACAAAAGTCTGCGGTCTTTTGAGAATCATTTTTTTGAATAGTAGTCTACCCACATTTTCAAGTTTTCATTAATTACACCTGGGCTTTTAAATCCTGCTTCATTAATTCCAGCAAAGTTATATTTTTGGCCATCATTAACAAAATCTACAATTGAAGGGAATTCCAAACCATTTCTATTAAAAATACCATTCAACTTAGCCCAATTATCTTTACCATAAAAATCTTTAATTTCCAAAAATAAAAACCCAACATCAGAACTAGTATTTTTGAGATTTAAATTTGTATATAAGAAAGCAATTGCAGAACCAGACCCAAATTGTCTATCAAACGTAGCTTTTTCTGTCGATAAGCCCGCAATTTTTATATTACTATCTGTTGATTTATCAGTAACCAAATAAACAAAAATAATCCTCTGTTGAAAATTTTCTTTCAAAAATTTGTAAAAATCTTCAAGTTTAGTTTGTCTTGTATATTCAAATTTTTTTATTTCTCCTCTTTCAATTGCAGGTTGTAAAATTTCAATAGGCTCTTTGGAAAGTAGAGTTGTAATTTCTTCTAAAGTCGGCTTAATTATCAATGTTTCTTTTAATAGAGAGATACCTGTTTTCTCTTTTTCTTTAAGCGATACTTCTTCAGCATCTAGGTTATTTTCAACTAACAAAGAAGCCAATCCACCTAAACCTAAAAAGACTATAGTTTTTTTATTCATAATATTAAGAAAATAGTTAAATATATAAATGTTATTATTAACTAAGGATTAAAATGAAAAAGAGGTTATTATTAACCATTTTGTTAGCCTTATTACTAGCAAATATTGTCTTAGCTGCCCCACCTACAAAAACTGAGGGTATTATTTCAGATGAAAAACCCTTAGAAGGCAAATCTATTGTTGAATCTCCAGTTCAAGATCCAACTCTGGGCGAAGGAATTCAACGTTCAAATATTCAGGAAGCAACCACCAATTCAGGAGCTAAATTTAAATCCTCTTTGTCTTTAGGGGGCTTATTAAAAACCTTCATAAATGGAATAATCCTAGCAGAATCCTTTACAGATTTACTAATCCCTGATTCAATCCAGATTATCAACCCTACATTCATCACCTACAACACAATCCAAAATTATATTCTTATAGATTCAGCAGAAGCAATTAAATTATTAGAACCTTTTGAAATGCAATTAAATAATCTAGGTAAGACTAAAATCCAGTTAAATTCTCAAAATGAAGTTCAAAATATAGAAACCCAATTTAAAACAGATCAAGAACAAACTTTCAATTCTCCTTTCAACAATGAAGACTCTTTCTCCATTAAACCTAAAGCAAATTCAGATATTAATCTAACCATTAAAGATTTCAAAGACGAAAAAAATCTTACAGTTCAGGGAAATACAAATATAACAATAAAGAACAAACAATCCGGGAGTAAAACCATATTTACAATAAAAAGAGATACAATCATAATTTCAGAGGATGATGGTTATTATACAGTAGAAGGAAAAAATGAGTTCAGTGAATTTCAATCTGGTTTTTTTAAGCAGTTTTTAGAAAACTCAGTTAAAGTAAATTTTAATTCTCAATTTGGGTTTTCAAAAATTAATTTTTTAAAGAACGGTTATTTCATTCAGGAGTTTTCATACTCAAAAGATATTTTGCAGGAAGATTCTTCAACATTTGCAAGGTCTTTTAAAATTTCATCAAATGAAGAATTTAATCTATACCTGGCAACGAATGATAAAGATACTATAAAAGATTTTGAATCTGACAAAATAAAAAACAAGGCTTACGTAAATTTATTCACTCATCAGATTTTATTAAAGGGAATATTAAACTACGAAAGAATATCTGCTGAAATTTCAGACAACTCTTTCCTTCAAAAAGGAAAAAATGTAAGGGAAATAAAAATTAGAGATTTTAAATACAAAAAAATCATAGAGTCTAAAAATTTAAATAATTTCATCACAATAGATCTGGATGAAAACAACTTATTCCTAAACGCAACAATAGAATTAAACCTGAACCCAAAAGATAAAGAAGAATTATTCAGGCTGCATACAGACAGCTTAAGTGTCTATGAACTCCCCACAGAAATTACTACAAAAACCTCAAGATTTGCAGATTTCGACTATGAAGCCCCAAATGTTCTAAAGGGTTTTAAGACCAATATTTACATCCCCGAGATTGTTAAAAAGAATGACAAAAATTCAGGAAAAGACATTACCCAACAAACATCTATATCCTCAAATCAAAAATTATATTCGGTTTTAGAAAATTCAAGATCCTTGTTTTTAAATAAATTAAAGGAACATCCAGAAGGTTTTCTAGAATGTCAAAGAGAAATGAATGTCAAAGATGATGTTTTAGAAAAATATTCCCCTTTAATACCCTTATTGCCATTAATATTCTTCCTGCCTTTATCATTTTTAAGAAAGAAAAGGGGAAATGTCAGTCTTTTTGTTTTCATTGGTATCATTATAATAACTATCCTTGCCGTTACTGCATACATAACAAATAATATAAGAACTTCCACAAAAGTTCCGGATAAACTAACAGCAATTCAGGATGCAATTGATGGATGCTATGAAAAAACACTAAAATGCGGAGTCTATTATTTCACAGTAAAATCTGATGTTTTAATAGCTAAAGATTTAAAATATCCCAAAGAGATACTTGAAAGTTTTATAAAAAGAAATGTAAACAAATGTATAAAGAGTTTAAAAGAACCAAATATTTTGATTAATGAACCCGATAAAGTAACAGTTTTTTTCAATAAAGGCATAGAAGTAAAAGCAGAGCAGGGAATTGTCGGTATTAATTCTTTAAAAGGTAATAAGCTAATTAATTTTAAAGCGGATTCAAATTTAAAACTAAAGGATATATATAACTTAATGAAATATATAAAAACCACTAATGATGGTATTCCAATTAGTTTATTGGCAGATTTAGGATTAGATGCAGAAATATATGACTTAGGTCAGAAAATTATTTATGTAATTGTCGGGGAATCTGGTGTTTTTGATAATAGTGAATATGCTTTCGTATTCTCAAAACAAAGAACATCCTGATAAGTTCAAAAAACAGCTACTGTAAAGAAGGCACAGCTTTTATAAACGAATAAATATTAAATGAGATATGGGAAAGGAATATTCAAAGATAAGCCCAACGGTGGTTTTCTGTGCTAGAATGAGGGCTAAACAAAAACTTCCGTTTTCAGAAGAAATTGTTAATTTAATAGATACAAAATTTAAGGAGCACATAGAAGATTTGCCGGACTATGGGAATACTTTAAAATCAAAATCAGATTTTATTCCTTTTATCGAAGGAAGATATTACTCGCTAAATAACGCTCTTATGAATATAGATAATGCTTTTATTGTGGAAATAGCATCTGGTTTGTCTCCAAGAAGCTTAGAATTTTTAAATAAAAAAGATATTACATATGTTGAAACGGAATTAAAGGGGTTAATCGATTTAAAAGAGAAAATATTGACCGAAATAATTCATCAAAAAAAACTTGATGCGAAAAACCTGTTTTTCTTACATATAAACCCCCTTGAAAAAAGAGACATGGACAAGATAAGAAAAATTTATGCAGAAAAAGGAAAAAACAAAAAATTGATTATTGTTCACGAGGGTCTGTTAATGTATTTTAATAAAAACGAGAAAAGAATATTCAGAGATAATTTAAAATATTTATTTGAAAATTGTTCAAAAGGTGGTTTGTGGTTAACATCTGATTTTTCTAGAATAAAAAAGAAAGATGAAATTAGGGGTAAAGAGAATATTCGAGATAAAATATCCCAAGTAACAGAAAGAGAATTTGATTATTTTGAATCTGAAGAAGAAACTAAAAGATTTTTAAAAGATGGAGGATTTAAACCAAAAATATTATCAAATAAAAAAGTAATTGAAAAGCTTATAAAAAGCAAATCGTTACAATTTAATAAAGAATTTATTTTAGAATCTTCTAAACAGTATAGAATATGGAAAATAGAATTATCCTAAACTTGTTTTATCAGTAAAAAATAATGGATTAATTCTCTCTTTCGGAAATCCCCATAAACTAGCTAAATTATTTTGATATATTGGTCCATCATGTTCTTTTTCAAACGCTAACCTCATCAAACAAAGATATTCAATAGGATCTTCGATAAATTTAGCATCTTTAAGTTGTTCAGACAATTCAGGAATAGCTAACTCATAAGGATAGCATTTTATTTGCTGATGTTTAGTTATGAAGTTATAATAAATCTCCCAGCCCTTCATTATAGATAACTGCTTCAATCCCCCACACAAACACTAGAAAGAGACGACTGGCTTCATCAGATAAATCTGTGGATATTCACCCTACGATTTTATAACTTTTCTTTAAATCTTCCCAACCAGAAGTAAACTGCTTTATCAAATCAAACTTTTTTATATCTTAAGGTATATTCCTCATTCTTAATTTCATACTTGCCTGCCAACTATTTTATTTAACTTTAGTTTTAGAAATTTTATTTTTCTCATCTGATTTCTTTGTCACTGCTTTCAGTTCTATCTTTTCTTTCTTTTTTATTTCAGTTTTAACCTCTTTCTTTTCTTCAGGTTTAACTTCAACCTTTTCTTCTAATTTTTTCTCTTCTTTCTTAATCTCTTTTTTATCTAATGAAAAATCAGGCATAGGAGCATCAAATAACTCTGCATAAGCAAAATTCCTGTCTTTATCCTCAACAATAGCTACCTTAACTTTAACTCTTCTGGGGGCGCTTTTCCTTCCAAATTGATTTAAATATCTGTTTAAATGCCCGCCAATCTTAATTTCTCTTTTCAAATGCTGTAATAAAAATCTTTGAACTGTTCTCACACCTCTTTTGCTCTTTCTCCAGCTGCATACTTTTTTAACTTCTTTTCCTAATGTGATTATGAAAATTTTTTCTGCCATTTTAAACCTTCAACCTTCCCCTTTTCCAGTTTCTTTTTATTGCAGTGTTCCTTATTGGATGAACAACTCTTCCTTTTCCATGAGCTTTAGGCACTGTCCAGAATGGTGCCCACTTTGTTTGGCTGTTCTTTTTACCTAATCTTTTTTTTACGCCAGGAGTTTTTTTCCTTGCCATTTTTATCTTGTCCTCATGTGAAATTCTTTTTTAGGTTCTTCTAACATCTTCAACAGCCCTAAGAATTCTTCATCGCTTAATTGCCCTTTAATATGCCCTTGATTTACAGCCTCTAATATTAAGCCGCAGACTTTTAATGCCTTATCAGGATATGCTAATTTTAAATTTCCAAATCTGTTTAATGCCTCTTTGCTTAGGAATTTTTTGGCATTTTCTTCTATTAATTCTATCTGCTTCTTTAATTTTACTTGTTCCTGAAATCTGTTTAATTCTTCTTGTTCCATTTTACTTACAGGCTTTAGCAGTTTGATCTAAGAATTTTTTGCCACTGGAATTTATTACTCTTCCTTTTCTTCCCTTTATTTCTTTTTTTTCTATAAATCCTGAAGCCTCTAACTGTTGTAATATTACTCTTGGGATCTTACTGGCCCCCTTGTAAACTCTTTCAGGCTTATAACCCCTGTTTTTTCTCCTTCTGTAATATCCT
>JAHFIJ010000019.1 GCA_023246445.1 Candidatus Woesearchaeota archaeon | reverse complement strand
TAGCGGATATTACAATTAAAATCACTAATGCTATTGTTAATATAGTATTAGTTTTGTTTTCTGAACCTGTTTTTTTAATTTCTGCCATTCTAACCTCCTTTGAATATATTACAGATAGTGTAAAGCTTTCCTTTATAAAGATTTCTGAGTTGGAAAATATAGATTAATAATATTTAAATTTAATAAATAACCATAAAATATTTAAAGTTTAAAATTATGAAAGAATTATGAAAGAGCTGAAACTAAAAGAGGTATTAAGCCCGTTAGAAGATGAAATTTTGAAAGTTATTTGGCCAGATAAAAGTTTAAAAGTTAGAGAGATTTATGAATTTCTAAAAAGAAACAAGAAAAAAGTGGCATTAAGCAGTGTTGCAGTTTTATTAGACAGGTTACATCAAAGAAAAATAGTTGGAAGAAAAGTTGAAACTGGAAGAGGTGGGATAAGATATACCTATTTTCCGTTAAAAGATAAAAGGGGATTTGACAGAACTATAATAGAGAAAGTAGTTGAGAATTTAATAAAAAAATTTGGGGATAATGCATTAAGTTATTTTGATGAGAGGTTTTCAAAAAAATGACATGTGTAGAATGTTCTCCTTTGGGTTTTTTTCTAGAGCCTTGGAAGTTAGGCATATTTTTAGGTTCTTTTTTAATAGCACTTTATTTTATCAAAAAGATTAAAAGCGCAAAAGAGATTAATAAAAAATTAAAATATATTTATTTGCATATATTCTTTTTAATATCGCCAATAGTGTTTTTTATTTTTTTAAATGGATGTGAAAGTGTTTATGCAAACTGCAATAAACCAATTATAGTCTTAAGCATTTTAGGAATAAGCGCTTTAACTTCTTTGGTTTTAGTGTTAATAAGCGCACCTTTTTTTGTGTTAAAATATTACAAAAGGAAATCAGTTTATATAGAGAATAAGAGATTATTAAATTTAGTCAAATATTACTCTAATGAATTAAATATTAAAGAACCAAAACTATTCATATTAGACAGTGCCAAGCCGAAAGCATTTTCATTTTCCTATTTTTTAAATGCAATATTTATCTCTATAGGCTTAATTGAATTATTAAGTTATAATGAATTAAAAGCAGTAATATTCCATGAGCTAAGCCATATAAAACAGAGATCACCTTTATTAAAATTTTCTTCTTTTATGTTAAAAATTTCCTCTCCTTTGGCAGGATTCAGCAGTTTAATCAGTGAATTAGACAGACATGAGGATGAGGCTGATAAATTAGCAGTTAACATACAAGGAACAAATAAATATTTATTAAAAGCAAAAAATAAAGTAAGGGAATATTTAAAAGAATGAGGAAGATTTTATTTTTATTAATCTTAGTATTACTTTCAATTGTAGTTAGTGCTAATGAACATGAACCAAAAAGCATAAGTGAAATAAGAAATTATAGCTTAAGTCAGATTGCTTCAATTTCAATATTGATAGCATTAATTGGCGGATTAATCAGTATATTAAGCCCGTGTGCATGGCCATTAATACCTGCTTTTTTAGCATTTGCTTTAGAGGAAAGGAAAAGACTGGTCAAAGCAGCCATATTATTTTATATAGGATTATTAATTCCAATAGCAATTTTAAATTTTGGCGCTGTGTTTATCGGCAATATTTTAATTACTAATAAAGATAAATTTATTTTTATTTCTGGAATTGTGTTGATAATTTTAGGCTTATTAAATATTTTTGACAGGGGTTTTGGATTTAGGATTAAAAATAAGTTAGGGAATACATGGAGTTTGATTTTAATTGGTGCTGCATTTTCCGCAGGTTTTACACCTTGTGTTTTTCCAATTACAAGCGGGATAGCATTTGTTTCAGCCTCATTAAACAGCTATTTCTATGCTGGCTTGTTATCAATAGCTTATGTTACTGGGCAGGCTGGAATAGTATTTTTGGGAGCAATATTTTTTGAAAGGTTTAAAGTTTTAGAAAGAAATGTTTTTCAGAAAGAAATTAAAATATTTAACAGGAAACTTTTATTAGTTAAAATAATTTCTGGATTAATATTAATTTTATTTGGTTTAATGTTTTTAATTTATGGTGGAAGTGTTTTGTTTAATACATTTGATCCTGGAACAATGGAAATAGTCACTAATGTTCAGGAGTTTTTTATAGGATTAAAAATAAATTCGGTTATAGGAAATTCAATAGGGGGTTTATTATTGGCTTTAATTGGTTATTTTGTTTATAAAAGACTAAAGAACTAATCTAAATACAGCAAAGCAATCATAATTAAAATTCCTAAAACAATAGCTAAAAACTGTAGTAAAGAATTTTTTATTTTGAGCTCCTTGTGTAATTCAGGGATTAGATCTGACCCTGCGATGTAAATAAAACCGCCTGCTGCAAATGGAATTAAAAATAAGATTAGGTTTTCTATATAATTACTTAAAACCAAAGATATTATTGCCCCTAAGATTGCAGTTAAAGCGGTTAGAAAATTAAAAAACAAGGCTTTATTTTTTGAAAATCCCCCCTGCAATAAAACACCAAAATCACCAATCTCCTGTGGGATTTCGTGCAATATAACCGCTAATGTTGTAGCGATTCCAATAGGAAAACCAGCCAGATAACTAGCACCAATTATTAATCCATCTATTAGATTATGAACTGCATCTCCAAATAGATTCATAATAGCAAATGGATGGATATGGTCTTTTGTATTTGGGTGGATATGACAATGTCTCCAGTTAATTATTTTTTCAAGTATAAAAGATAACAATATACCAATTAATAAGTAAACTGAAATGTTTAATGTTAAGCCTGTGTTTTTAATAGCCTCCGGCAATAAATGGATAAAAGCATCCCCTAATAAAGCTCCTGCTGAAAAACTGACCATGTAGATTAATATTTTTTTTAATAAACTAATCTTTATTGATAATGTTAATAAACCAGCAAAAGAGATTAAGCTGACTAAAATAACACTAATTAATGAGTAAAGCCAAATATTTATCATAAAAACTAACTAAAATACTGATATTTAAATATTATTAGGGGTTTATTGCAGATTAAACTCTAATTTTGGAACTAAGACCTTATTAGTGTTTATTGTTCCTGTATGTCTTATAGTCATTGTGAACCTTCCTGTAAATGGGGGTCTTAATGAATTAACAGCTAATGACATCTCAATTGCCGGATTTTCTTCATATGATAAGTATTGAGAGATTTCAAATTCGCCTTCCACTATTGAGCCACCAGCAACTCTTTGATTAACTATAACAAACACATTGCCTTCCTGCCTTAAAATACCGGACTCTGCAGAATCATCTGTAGTTTTTAATGTCCAATTAATAACAGAATTATCTATATCAAAGTTTAGAATACCTGCGTCTATAATCACCGGAGATAAAACTCTCTTTGATCCAGGGCCTGAAGAAACAATCTCTCTAATGTTTTTATCAATTTGAATTAAAATATTTTTTGTTTGTATGGTCACATTCCTGTCTTTTAATTTGTGGATTACAGGTAATGCAGCTACTAAAACTATAGTCAGAACTATAATACTTAAGGCTATATATATAACTGTTGATACCCAGATATCACCTTTTTTATTAAACATTTAAACAACCACCCATTGAAACCTTATTACCACAGTTGATTTCCTTGTTATTAAATATTACTTTTGTTGGTTTTAATTCTACTCTTGTAGGATAAGTATTTTTTCCAATAAGAATATTATTGATAGTGTAACCACCTGAAGCAGGAAGATTTATATCTGTTTTGCCCGTGTTTAAAAATGCATTATTCTGATATAAAACATATATGACTTCTTTTATTTCTACAGGTGCATCATTTAGGATTGATATTTTACAAGAGTTATAAGTCTCATTAAAATATTCACAATTACAATTACTAACTTTTAAAATAATATTACTGCATTCCTGAGAAGCTCCTGAAGCTGTATTTAATTTTTCAGTTGACTGCAATACATCTACAGTGCTTTTCTTTGCATAAATAAATACAATAGCCCCAACCAGAACTACTAAAGTTAAAAGTAATATAGTGCTTAAAATTTCTGCGTCTCCCTTTTTTTTCATTTTAACGTAACCTTCTTTACTACATCGCCTGAACAAGGAATTAATGGAGCACCGGTTCCTTCAGGTTTAACATGAGGTATTATTGTAACTTTATCACCTGAAACTGTATTAACTTCTGTTATTGTCTGAGAGAAGGTTTCAAATGGCTTTATTTTAGAGTTTATAGTTTTAAGATTAACATTGCCTGATGCATCTTCTATTCTTAATACTAAGGCAGAAATATCTTCACTTCCTGAATTGGTTATTTCTACAATTAGTTTAGTATTATCCCCGGGAGAGATTTGAATGTTTTTAATATCCATAGCAATTTGAGTGCATTTGGATTCTGCTTCTGCCAAGGCACCTTCTTTTGAAATTCTTTCCTGAACAAACCCCTTAACCCATAATATTATTGATGCAATTAAAATAACAACTAATGTAATAAGCAGAACAGTAGCAATTAATGGAGAAACGCCTTTTTTATTCATTTTACACCTTTTTTTATTTAATAATGCTGAAAACAAGGTATATAAATATTTTTGATTATAGTGGAATTCCTGATTAGAACATCTATGTTTAAAAACAATAACCAAAGCCTATAAAAGTATTTAAACAAGAAAATTTTAAATCCTATCAGCGATAAGTTTAAAAATAAGTTAAATGTAATAAAAACAATAAAAGGGGTTAAAAATATGTTTGAAGGACTAACAAAAACAATTATTGATTTTTTTTCATCGTTATTTTTAAGTAGGAAGAACCTTAAAATGGGCATTTATGGCGCCCCGAACAGCGGAAAAACGACGCTCGCAAATAGAATCTGCAAAGACTGGATTGGAACAACAATGGGAACTGTAAGCCCTATACCCCATGAAACAAGAGAAGTAAAAATAAAGGAAAAGGTAGAAATTAAAAAAGGCAATAAAAAATTAACATTTAATTTAGTGGATACGCCAGGTATTGCAACAAAAATTGATTATGAGGATTTTCTTAAATTTAAAATGGGGGAGAAAGAAGCAAAGGTAAGAGCGAAAGAAGCAACCAAGGGAGTGATTGAATCTATAAAATGGATGGATAACATGGATTGTGTTTTAGTGGTGGTTGATGCTGTGCAAAATCCTTATTCTCAGGTGAATTTAACAATCATTGGAAATTTAGCTGCAAGAGATATCCCACTATTAATATGTGCAAATAAGATGGATTTGAAAAAGGCTAGTATTAAAAAGGTCGAAAGTGCTTTTCCACAATATAGAGTAATAGGGATTTCGGCTGAAAAGGGTATCGGAATGGAGGATTTTTATTCGGCGCTTTTTAAGCTGATAAAGTAAAGAGGTGAAAAATGTTAACTATACAATTTATTCCATACAATCAAATTGCGTATCTTGATTCTGGTGAAAAGATAAGAAGATTATTAAGAGAAGTAAAATTAAATAAAATAATCCTGATGCAAGGAAGATTAAATCCCGGTGAAGAAACTAATTTAATACAGCAGACAATGGAAATGATAGATGAAACCTTCAAAGGCATTGAAATCTGCACAGTTTATCCAGAATCTAATGACGCATTGGGAAAATTGAGAACTTTCTTTTTAGGCAGCCGGGAGGGTGTAACTGTTATAGGGCCTGCTTCTGTTGTTAAAGAGATAAAAAGAAATCCAAATAAGATTGAATTATTAACTTCTGAGTCAAAAGAAGGAAGACCTATCAAGAAATCTAAAGGCAAGAAGAGGTAATAAATGCCACATCAATGTGTTAAGTGTGGAGAATTGTATCCTGATGGAAATAAAGTTTTATTAGAAGGCTGCACTTGTGGCGGGAAATTCTTTTTTTATATAAAACCAAAAAATGTTGTTGAGGAACAGAAAGCCCAGGAAGTTGTAAAAACTTTAACAGAGGAAGAAAAATTAAAGATGGAGCAGGATGTTAAAGAAATAATAGGACAGAAAGATGTTGAGCCTGTAGTATTAGATATAGAAACCATAAGGGTTGAGAAGCCAGGGAAATATGAGTTAGATGTTGTTGATTTAGTTAAGGGAGAGCCTGTAATTTATCATATTGGAGAAGGGAAATATTATATAGATCTAGCAAATAGTTTTAAAAATAAAGAATTTAAAGTTCACGAAGAGAAGAATAAGAAACCTAAAAAAGAAAAAGCTAAAAAAGAAACCTTGAAAGAAAACGTTAAAAAGGAAAACAAAGAAATTTTAGAAAAAATTGAGAATGGAGATAATAAAGTTGAAGTTAAAAAAGAAATTTAAAACAATTTTTTAGTAATTACTTATTAGCTACTGTCAGACTCAGGTTTTAATCTAATTTGATAATTATCTTGAGCTACCTCATAGAACCAAACGCACCCTCTTTTATTAAACTTTGATTTATAGGTGTTAGATCCAGAGGAGAGAATAACTATTCTGCCCTCTAAAGTTGGTTCCTGGATAGCTAAATGACCCAGCAAGAAACAGAATAGAGATAACTTTAGAGAACCATTATCTTTTTCAACACCAATAGAAACTTTTACATGAACACTCTCTGGAAAACCCGCATTAATTACCCTTTCAGAGAAGGTTGTATTAATTTTTAATTTACTAAGGTACCCTGCAACAACTTCAATTCCACTTTGTAGGTTTGCAGCTTCCATAATAAATATTGTGAAAAATCAATATTTAAAGTTTATGTATTATCACTTTTAAATGGTAAGTATATTTTATAAAGAAAAAACTAATTAAATTTAAGGATGGTTAAAAAAGAAGGAAGTAATTTAGAGAAGTATTTGTTCTTTGGTTTTATAATCGTAATTTTAGCTGTTATTTTAGTGAATAAAGGTATTGAAGGCTCCCGAATTAAAACTAACATCTGATGCCTACTGAAATGCCACGACAACTGAAATGAGGAGAAAGTTGAAAGAAAGCCTGATTATCCAACATATTTAAAGCGAGGAACTTCCTTCCCATTAATATAAACCTTTCCAAGAAACATTGATTTTGGTCTAACCCATAAAGCATTTTTACCAAATTCTTTTGAATCATAAAGAGCACGATAAACAACTAATTCTTCTAATGTTTCGCTGTGTCTAGCAACACTAATTACTTCGTAGAATTTACCTTTATAATGTTGATATTTTCCGAGCTTTAAATCAGTCATAATCCTAGCAGGATAGTATAGATTAAAAATCTTTCTGTATGGCTTTTAATTAATAACAAGTATTTGTCAACCAGTATTATGGGAGACAGAGTTAAAGAATATTTTTTAGAACTTAAATTATAACGTTTTTTAAGTTTCTGACTATTATTTTTAAGATTTCCAAAACTCTTTAACTTCATTTTCAGGATTTAATGTTATTTTATATTCAAACTCTTTTTCAAATAATTTCCTGTAATTCTGCCATGCGAATCTCTCATCCATAAAAACAATAACACCACGATCCTTTTCGCTTCTGATGCACCTGCCTGCATTCTGCAATGTTTTTATAATAGCAGGATAAGTATAGGCGTAATCCCAGCCTTTTCCGAATCTAAAATCATAATATCTTATTAATTCTGATGTTTCCAAATCAGGCCTTGTTAATGGCAGTCCCGCAATGATAACGCATTTTAAAACATTATTAAAATAATCTACGCCTTCGCCCAAACTACCGCCTGAAACAGCCAATAATACTGCACCTTCTGAATTTTTAAATTTATTCAGCATCTCCTCTTTTTCTTCTTTTGTAATATTTTGATGTTCCAAAAATAAAGTTTTGTTGCATAATTGTGAAAATATTTTATAAACAATATTTCTTATGCTGTAACTAGGAAAGAAAATAGCAGAATTTCCATTAATGGGATTACATATTTTAGCGCAGGAAGTTGCAATTGTAGTAAACATTTCTTCTGTTCTTTTTGTATATTTTGTTGTGGCTATGGGGGCTATTAAGTTTAATCTGTTTTTTGTAGGGAATGGATTTGGTAGTTCAATAGTATTGGCTTTGATTCCCAGTAAATCGTTATGCATCTGAATTGGATTTAATGTTCCTGACATAAAAACTGAGCAATATGCCTGCGAAACTAATGGCGCAGTTATAATTGATGGATCTAAACAAATATGAGACAAAGAGTAATAGATTTTACCTGATCTTGTGGAATCTCTTTTTAAGATTCTAGTATAAGCATTACTGTCATTCTGCCATGCTGAAATAAAAGCAGATAGAGAAGCTGATGAGCATTTCTTTTGTGTTTTATAAACTAAATCAGATAAATATTCCAGCTTATCTATTATCTCCGGGATTTCATCTATATTAAGCAGCTCTTCATTAAATTCTTCTTTTTTTATTAAGGATTCATTTGAGGTTAGAGATAATTTTTCATTTATTAATCTGTCCAGAACATTTCCAATTCCTTTGATTATTTCTTCTGTTTCTGGCAATTTATTAAATTTAGCTTCTTTTAGAGCCCGGTCTACAGTAAAGGTGGATATTGAACTTGATAGCATTGATCTTGTTCTTCTTACAATGTTATGGGCTTCATCAAATATTAAAATCGAGTTTTGTATTTCCTTATTAATCCTTTTAAATAAAGACACTCTGGTAACTGGATTTAGAACATGATAGTAATCTGCTATCACAACTTCTGCATTTCTTGCAACCAAACAGCTAACTTCATAAGGGCATAATTTTGATTTTTTGGATTCGTTTATTAGTTCATTCACATGCAATGGCTCTTTAAATTTTTCAACAAATAACTTTGTAGCAAAAGAGGGTTTAATTTTTTTCCCTTTTTTATCCCAGGTGTTTAAATAAAAATCACATAAATCCTGTTTTTTTAATTCCTTGCAAAATTCTGAAAATTCATTTGAACTTAAATCATGAGTATTTGACTGGGAACACATCCATTTTTTCCCTATTATGTTCACACCATTAATATTTAATTTGAATTTTTCCTTAATTTTCTTTAAAGTTTCTATTGCAATAGTGTGTTGAGTATGCATAGGAGTCAAGAAGAAAACATTCAAGTTATTTTTTATAGCATGAGACAAAGCAACACCAATAACTGTAGTTTTACCAACACCAGTTGGAGCATGAATCAGGATATTTTCCCTTTTATTCAAGGCATTATGAACTTCTTTTAAGAGATTATCCTGGACAGGTCTGATATTCTCATGAGGAAATAAATATTCTTCTATTAAATTGGTCATTAATGGCATTTAATAAGATGGTTTTTAATAGTTTTGGTGACGTAAACTATATAAATGTAAATTATACCCTTAAGTAATAAAAAGAGGCAAAAATGAGGCTTAAAATTATTCAATTAGGGCTATTAATTTTATTGTTCAGTGTAGTTGCAAGTGCATTTGATTTAGAGTTAATTGAAAATAGTTATCTGCCTAATACTTCGATAGTAGCTAATTTAAAAATGATTATTGATAATAATACAAAGACTGATTCAAATATAATAATAAAAATAGATGACAAGGAAATTACAAGAACCACATTAAAAGATTTGATGGATTTAAATCAAGTAAGATATAATGTAACTGAAAGCAGATTTTTATTAGGAAGCAACAGTTTTAAAACAAGAACATTAAATAATAATGCATTTCTCGGCATAAGAGTCCCACCGGGGGTTATTAATTTAGTAGATGTTATAGTTTCCGGAAATAATGCCAGAGAGCCTACAATTGACATTGGCAATGATAATTCTGAGGAGTGGATCTTTTTGGGGAATAAAAGCTCATTTAACCCACCAATAACCGGAAGTGGGGTAAATTTGGGAGGGGAATCAGGGAATTTTATTTTGTCTACGATAAATAATTATTTGTGCTCTTTGATTGATCTTCCATTAACCAAAGATATTAAAGTAGAAGCTAAATATAAATTAAGCGATGCTGCAAAAACTGGGGGGAATATAACTGCAACTTTATTCGGCATAGGGCAGGATGGAACAAGTGCTACAGGCGGAAGTGATAGTTGTGATATGCCAGAGCCCAATACAAATTCTGAGTTTAGAAGCTGTATAATGAGATTATCTTTAGTTGCTAAAGGGGAATATTATGTATGCCTAAATACCAAATCTGACCGAACAGATGGTGCAGATTTATATTCAATACCAATAGATGATAAGCCCGACAGCAGTTTTTTATGTGCTGGAGATGTGAATACAGGGCAATTAGTATGTGCAAAAGCCCAAGGCGGAGATTTTTTTATTAGAGTCTCTACCGGGGATTATAATAAAATATTAAATGGAAATACAAATTTTGGTGAGTGGCTTACATTTCCAGAGAGCATTAAACTATCGATACAATCACAATTAACCAACTGCAATGAAAACTGCATTATACCAATAAAAACTAAATTAAACGGGGGTTCTTTAAATATAAATAAATTTTTGGTAAGATCTGGGAGCTTTGAAACTGATTCTATGTTTGATGGTGTATTTCAAGAACAAAGATTTTCTATAATAAATAATGCAAATGTGTCCAATAGAATTAATTTATCCCTTTCATTAAGCAAATTAAGCCTTAATACTACAAATATGAGTTTCGGGGTTCATAGAATAAAATTAAAATTTGGGGATATAGAGAACAATAAGACATTTACAGTTGCAAGCATAGCTATAAGCTCAAGGTTTAATTCCATAAAAAACAATCTTAAATTCGCTGAAGGAAGCTTAGAAGAGCTATTAAGCAAAAGTCCAGATCTATTAAATAAAATAGGCAAAAAAGCAGAGGTGGAAAGCACAATAAACGCACTTAAATTAAAGACAACAGAATTAAACAGTATAGAAAATCAAACAATAGCTTCATCTGAAAAAGATAAGAGAGCAGAAGAGATATTTAACAATACAAATATGTTAATAGATAAATTACCTAAAGCAGTATTCAATAGAGGTAAAGCATCTGACAAACAGGTTATAAACTTAAAAGACTTAAAAGACATAAGTAATTTTGATGATAAAGACTTATTTTTTGAACAGAAAAGGATAAGCACACAAATAAGCATGGATGTTGTTGAGGCATTGAGTTTTTCCGGAATTAAAGAATTAAAAACTTTTCTGAATATTGAAGCAACTGCAAATGAAGATTTAGAAGAAGCAGAATTTATTTTATTGATTCCAAATAGCTTAAGGAATGTAATAAAAGGCACTGAATTAAACCATGAAAAAGGGATTAAGATAACTAAAGGATTGAATAATGGTGAGAAATTAAATTTTGCTTTGAATTTAGAAGGCAGTCAATTAAAGAGTTTTTATGATTTTAAGGTTATTTATATACCCAATAGTATAACTCCTTCAGTAACAAGCAGCTGCGGCAATAAAGTATGTGAAATTCCATTAGAAAATAAATTTACATGCCCTGTAGACTGTGAAATAAAGTTTCCAGTAAAGCCTATGTTAATTTTGATTATAGTGGCAATTGTTATCTGCTTGATTGTTTTTATATTTACTATGGGGAAGCCATTCAAAGTTATAGCTAAAATAAAGGGGTTATTTATAAAAAGCGATGGTTTAACATCTATTGAGAATTATATTTCAAATTGCTTGAAGAAGAATATATCAGAAGATAAAATAAGAAAGGCGCTGTCTATGAAAAGCTGGAGCAAGAGAGATATT
The DNA here is from genome assembly GCA_023246445.1 of Candidatus Woesearchaeota archaeon. Taxonomy (GTDB): domain Archaea; phylum Nanobdellota; class Nanobdellia; order SCGC-AAA011-G17; family JACQNH01; genus JACQNH01. The sequence continues at coordinate 7,688 of JAHFIJ010000019.1, read as the reverse complement.
GATGTTGCTTTTAAGAAAATCAGGAATAAGTGATGTAAAATGAAGATAGGCTTTCAAAAAAAATATTTTTTGGGCATTTTTATAGCCTTATTTATACTAGCATTTGACGCTTATATTTATCTTAACATACAAAATTTGAAAAGATTTGTGATTCCTATAGGGGTATTAGGCATAACAATAGGCTTTTCGCAGTTTTTCATGGATTTGTTCAAAGAATTTAACAGACAGAAATTAATGGAAGACCAGTTTTTGGAATTTAACAGGAATTTAGTTGCTTCAATAAACAGCGGGATACCAATACCGAGAGCAATTTTAAATGTCAGCAATGCAGATTATGGCCCATTATCATCTTATGTCAAGAAATTAGCTTATCAAATTGAGTGGGGCATACCAATAAATGAAGCGTTAAAGATTTTTGCTGGAGACACGCAAAATAAAATAATAGCAAGATCAATCAGTATTATAATTGAGGCTGAAGAGTCTGGAGGGGATATCTCTTCTGTTTTGGAGTCTGTATCTGAATCTGTGCAGGTTATAAAAAAAATGAAGGCTGAAAGAAAATCAACTGCATTTTCCCAGATTGTTCAAGGCTATATAGTATTTTTTATTTTTATTTCAATAATGTTGATTTTACAGGTAAAATTATTTACTCAAATTTCACAGCTAGGACAGCAATTCAGGACAGCGGGATTTAGTGTTGGGGGATTATTATCCGGATCTGGTGAGGGTATGGAATTAGACACACCTTTCTTTTTATTGGTAATTATTCAGGGGATATTTACTGGATTAATGATTGGAAAGTTTTCAGAAGGAAGCTTAAAAAATGGTTTATTCCATTCACTGATAATAACGATTATTTCAATATTAATAATAACAACGGTGAAAGGCGGGATTTAATTTGTTAAAGAGATTAAATAAAAAGGGCGTAACTCATGCAGACTGGGCTATAAGCATGGGTATTTTTATTATTTATGTGAGTTTTTTAATTGTGTTTATCCTACCTTCATTATTAAAAACACAGTTTGATCCTTCTCCTTTGTTTAGCTCTTTTGAAGAGAATTTTTTAAAACCATTGGAGTGGAGTGTGGTTAAAATTCCACTAAATATTATAAAATTAGAAAATAGTGTGGATGTTGGTGGAAATAGTTTGAATGTAAGATTAACAGTATCAATAACAGATGATGATCATAGGTTTACTAAAATTGATCCTAGTGTGGATATAGATTTAACGACTTACAGCGATACTATTCCGGAGCAAAATCTTAATCCCTCCGACGAATTAAATGGATTAAGATTTACTGATGAGAATAATAAAATTAAAATGATATTGGGCTGCAATAGCAATAGCGAATGTGATGGTAAAATCTTAAATTATACAGTAGCACCAACTACCACAAAGAAATTACCTAAGGTAAAGCCTAACTGCAACATTTTAGATGAAGAGGCTTGCAAGTTTTTTTTAGGCATAGAAGAAGAGATAAAAGGGATAAAAGAAAAACCATTTTTAACTGAAGGAGGTGAGTCAGCTTCATTCGAGTCTTATAAAAATGGACAGTTTTATAGTCTATTAAAGACAGAGAATTTAAAATTTCCAGAGAATAAAGATTTTGATATATTATACCAGGAAGATATTAACGGTGATGGGATTGTAGGAGATGTTAAGAAATCTATATTTGAGAAGTCTAATAAAAAACCACCAACTGTGCCTGAAAATGCAAATGTTTTTATAAAAGAGTATAAAAAGTTTTATGTAAGCCATTTAGGAGATTTAAAACCAGTAATATTTTATTTTGAAGTATGGTAAACAAAAATGGATATTTAAGGACTATAGAAGCATTGATTTCAGTAATTGCATTATTGGCAGTTTTGTTAGTTATAATGCCAAAAGAACAGATTGAGAAAAAAGTGCCTGATATTGTGACGTCGAGCCATAATTATTTTCTTGATTTAGTAATTAACAGCAAAGAGGAGAGAAATTGTATTTTAAATGGAAATTTGAAGGCAATTAAATGCCCGTCACAAATAGAATGTGAGGAATGTGGGCAAATCGGAAATACCATAGAGTGTAATACTAAACTGGATAATGCTCTTAAAATTGTTGAGGCTGCCGGATTCACAACAAAATGTTTGGTATGCAAGACAAAACCTACAGATAGATCTTGTTTTTTTAAAGATAGTGAAGTTAAATTTCCTGATACTGATATTTATGTAAATAGTGTGTTAGTAATTGATGGAGATAATGAAAGATTAGTTAGATTATTTAGTTATACAAGCTAACCCACACCCAAGATAGCTCTTAATTCTTTAGAAGGCTGCCAAGGAGGATTAAATGTAACTTCTAATTTAATTTCTTTTACATTTTTAATTTCTTTTAATTTTGTTTTAATTTCCTGCAATAATTGAGGACCATAGGGGCATGTAGGTGTTGTTAATGTCATTTTAATATAAATATCATTTTTAGATGGAGAATCTGGCTTGATCTCATATATTAATCCCATTGTGTAAACATCTAAGTGAACTTCAGGATCAAAACAATTCTTTAAAATTTTTATAATTTGTTCTTTTGTAATCATTTTAAATTTAAGAATTCGATAGTATATAAAATTAGCTTAAAGTAAAAACAACGTTAACTCTTGCATTTATATTTTCTGATTTTGGCTGTATCCTAGTATCTGCTAACTTTAACATTGCTTCTGCATAATAGGGGGGGCCATAAGAATAAGAAACTTCTGAAACTGATTTAACACTCTTGATTCTAGACTTTAAACCTTTTGTAACTGCTTCTGCTTTTGTTCTTGCGTTTTTAGAAGCTAATTCCAATGCCTTTGATCTTAATTCTGCTTCTTTGGATTCTGATAATTTAAAATTCAAACTGTCAATGTTATTTGCACCAGCATTAACACCTGCGTCTATATATTTCCCTACATTTTCAATATCATAAGCTGTAACTTTTAATCTATGAATTTGAGTATAACCAATCTGTTTGCATCTGTAACCTGTAAATACTTCTTTAGTTTCAATTGGTTCTGTGTATTGACCACATTCTTCTTTTTTTTGCAAATCAAAAGAAATACTTTCAATATCATTTTTTTTAATGCCTGAATTAATTAAAGCATCTATAACATTATTTGAGATTTCCTTATTTGAGGATGCAGCTTCTTTGACTTCTTTTGAAAATGTTTCTATAGTTAAAACAACTTCAGCAACGTCCGGATAATAAAAATCCTGATATTCGCCTAAAACTGTTATAGTATTTTCATTTTGCTTATTTATATAAGACGGAACTAGAACTATTAATAAAATAACTAAACCCATTAAAGCTATTAAAGTGTTGTTTTCCATTTTATTTAAATAGTAATATACGGGATTTTTAAAACTATCTTATTGATGAATTTTTATTTTTTAGAAAACCACATGTTATTAAATAATGGGAGATGTTAAATTAATAAAGGTGCAATAATTAAAGAGATTATTGCAATCATTTTTATTAAAATATTTAAACTAGGCCCCGATGTATCTTTTGCAGGATCTCCAACAGTGTCACCAATAACAGCGGCTTTATGAGCATCGCTTCCTTTTCCACCATGAGCACCGGATTCTATATATTTCTTGGCATTATCCCATGCACCACCAGAGTTTGATTGTTTCATTGCAACAATTACACCACTTGCTAAAGAACCAACCAGGAAACCACCTAGACCCTCAACACTAATTAACAAACCAACTACAATGGGAGATAATAAACCAAGCAATCCGGGAGCGATCATTTGTCTTAATGCTCCTTTTGCAGCTATTTCAACACATTTACCATAATCAGGTTTAGCTGTTCCTTTCATTAAGCCCGGAATAGATTTAAACTGCCTTCTTACTTCTTCTACCATTTTATTAGCAGCCTTTCCAACAGATTCAAATGCCAAAGCGGAGAATAAATAAGGAATCATTGTTCCTAATAAAATCCCAATAAAGATTTTTGGTTGCAATACATCCAATACAGTTAATTTTGCAGTTAAAGCATAGGTTGAGAAAAATGCCAAGGCAGTCATAGCAGCACTTCCAATTGCAAATCCTTTACCAATAGCTGCAGTTGTATTACCTGCTGCATCTAATTTATCAGTTCTTCCCCTTACTTCTTTTGGCAATCCTGCCATTTCTGCAATTCCGCCAGCATTATCAGCTACAGGACCATAGGCATCTACTGCTAAAGATGTTCCTAAAGTGGCTAGCATTCCAACACCAGCTAGAGCAATACCATAAAACCCAGCTAATGAATAAGAAACATAGATAACAATTGCGATTACTATTGTTGGCAGAACAGTGCTTTTTTTACCAACAGCTAATCCTTGTATAATATTAGTTGCTGCTCCTGTTAATGAAGCATCTGCAATTGATCTTGCGTGTTTTCTTTCTTCTGATGTATAATGTTGGGTAATAAAGCCGATTAAAATACCAGCTATTAAACCAGATAATACTACCCAAAATAGTTTTAATGAAGAAAATATATAATAAGTAGAAATTCCGGATAAAACAATAAATATTATTCCTGCAGCAATTAATCCAGTTAATAATGAAGTTGTTGGTGATTTTCCCTTTCTTACAAAAAATATTGCAGGTATGGAAGATAAAATACCTAAAGCAGATAATATTAACGGATAGATTAAACCATTATTCCCCAAAGCAACTATACCTAATGCCATTGCAGCAATTATAGCACCTACATAGCTTTCAAATAAATCAGCGCCCATTCCTGCCACATCTCCAACATTATCACCTACATTATCAGCAATTACAGCAGGGTTTCTTGGGTCATCTTCAGGGATTCCTTTTTCTACTTTACCAACTAAGTCTGCTCCAACATCTGCTGCTTTTGTATATATACCCCCACCAACTCTTGCAAATAGAGCAACTGAGGAAGCACCTAATGAAAATCCCAGAATCAAGTTGGGATCTTTAAAGAGTAAATAAACAATTAAAATTCCTAATAAGCCTAAGCCAACAACTGCGAAACCCATAACTGAACCTGAGAAAAAAGCAACTCTTAAAGCTTCACTTAAGGATTTAGTTGCTGCTTGTGTTGTTCTAACATTCGCCTTTGTAGCTGTCAACATTCCAATGAAGCCTGCTAATATTGAACAAACAGCACCTAAAATAAAAGAGATACTAGTTTGTTTATTCAAAGCAAAATATAAAATAACAGCTATTATTATTACAAATACCGATAAAACCTTATATTCTGATTTTAAAAAAGCTAAAGCGCCTGTTCTTATTGCACTTGAGATTTCCTGCATTTTCTGATTTCCTGCATCTAATCTAGAAATTTTTATGCTTAAGAAAGAGGCTACAATTAAAGCCAATATTGGGAATATAAATAAGTATTCTATCATATTTTTGAGTCTTATAGTGTATTTATAAATTTTATTGTTTTGTTAAGTAAAGTCAGGTAAGAAAAGAAGTTTTGAGTGTAACTTCAACTGAAACTGAAATTAAAGATACTTTTATAAACAATTTAAATATTAATTATATTATGAAGAAGATTTTAACAATATTAATAGTATTGGCTATGGTAGCTGCGGTAACTGCTACAGTAGTATTGTTTCTTTTTCCGGATCAACCGCCTGAAACAGATGATAGTGGTTCAACACAAAGCGGAATTCAACAAGTTGTAAATGCTAATAATGAATTTACTTTTGATTTCTATTCTGAAATAAATAAAAAAGAAGGTAATATTTTTTATTCACCTTATAGTATATCTGCTGCTTTAGCAATGACCTATGAAGGTGCCAAAGGACAAACTGCAGAAGAAATGAAGTCTGTTTTTCACTTTCCAGAAAGCAATATTTTAAGACCAAATTTTGCTGCAATCTATAATAATCTCAATAAAAAAGGTAAAGAGTATAAATTAAGCACAGGAAATGCTTTATGGGCACAACAAGATTATCAATTTCTTCCAGAGTATCTATCTAGAGTTGAGAAATATTATGGAGGAAAAGCAGCAAATTTGGATTTTGTTGGAGAAAGTGAAAAATCAAGACAAACAATAAATTCATTTATTGAACAGCAAACAAACTATAAAATTAAGGATTTAATTTCCCAAGGTGTTCTTAATGCTTATACAAGATTAGTCTTGACTAATGCTATTTATTTCAAAGGCACATGGGTTAAGCAATTTGACAAAAAATATACTAGGGATAAAGATTTCACAACAATCTCTGGTCAAAAAGTAAAAACCCCTATGATGCAATTAACTGGAGGTGGTGCCAAATTCAATTATGCTGATTTGGGCGAGTTACAAATTTTAGAGCTCCCTTACAAAGGCGAAGATGTTTCAATGTTGATATTATTACCTAAACAAGGAAAAGATTATGATTTTGAGACAAGAGAAATAATTACATCCGATTATACACTGGATGATATTGAATTGTCTTCCGATAAGCTTAATGAATACAAATCACAAATGCAAGAAACAAAATTAGATTATATATCAATTCCTAAATTTGAATTTGATACAAAGTACTTTATGAAAGATACTCTTAGTGTAATGGGAATGCCAACTGCTTTCACTGATAGAGCCGATTTCTCAGGGATGACCGGAAAAGAGGATTTGCTAATAAGTTTCGTTATTCACCAAGCATATGTTAAAGTGGACGAAGAAGGTACAGAAGCAGCTGCTGCAACTGCTGTTGGTGGTATAAAACTAACCTCTGTTTCCCTGAGAAAAGAATTTAGAGCTGATCACCCATTCATATTTATTATTCAGGAAAAAGAAACAGGAAATATTTTATTCATGGGGAGGGTTGCGGATCCAACCAAATAGATTTTAAGAATAATTTGTTTTATTGTTTTGTAAAATAAACGTCAGGTAAGAAAAGAAGTTTTGAGTGTAACTTCAACTGAAATTAAAGTGAGCTGTTAAGTTAACGTCAGGTATTTCTATCAGACGGCTACTAAAAATGATTATTTTTGTCATGTAAAAATTATACTTGTAAAAACTCTTTTAAACTTTCAAACGCAATTTTTCTCATTGAGATATTATTTTTTTCATCATTCGTCATTTCTGCAAATGTCTTTTCATGATTTTCAGGTATAAAAATCATATCCCATCCAAATCCATTTTCCCCCTTAGGCTCGCCAATAATCTTTCCTTTTATTATTCCACTAAAAACCTTGAAATCCTTACCATCAAAATATCCAATGCTTGTTTTTGCGTAGGCGTTTCTGTTATCGTGTCCATTGAGCATCTTAATGGCTCCCTCATTACCCACCGATTTCAAAACCCATTTTATAAGAGCTCCAGGAAAACCATTCATTGCCTCAAAATACAAACCAGTATCTTCCACAATTATTGGGTGCTTAACTTTTGCATACGCAGCCCTAACTTTACTTTCAATTATATTATCTACTTCAATATCCTGTTCTTCGGATAAATTAAGCTTTATAGATCTCACCTCAAAGCCCAATATCTCTGAAGCCTCTCGAAGTTTATGTTTATTCCCGGTCACAAAAAATAATTCCATACAAAGAAAAAAAGAAGAGTATTTATAAAACTGTCTATACTTAATAAATAAGATGAAACTAATTTACTGTGCAATACCTTCAAGAATGTCTAAAAAATCTTCCCAGATCATGAACTATATTGAGTCTAAAAATAACGCCGCTTTTAATCCATTTTTTGCATTTCCATCAGATAGATT
>JAHFIJ010000001.1 GCA_023246445.1 Candidatus Woesearchaeota archaeon | reverse complement strand
ACTTATTTCCTTTAATTCTGGGGGTATTTGCATCTTGTTTGCCTGCCTTTATAACCCCCCAGAATTAAGGTGTTAAACAACTATTTGTTGATTATTGTGATAGAGTAGCTAACCAGTTACGTAGGAAGGAAATCTTTAAATAGTGTCTTGGGATATAAATCCTTATGGAAACTAGATATAATAAGATGAAACTGAATCTGTTATGTTTAGTTAGTGTTCTTTTAGTTGTTTTTATTAATTAATGCCTGAGCATTATTTTTTTAAAATTTAATGTTTGGGCTTCAATGATATCTTGCTAGAAGAATCTCCTTACAGAAAAAGTCCTGGGAAAACCGGGCAAAAACAGGAGGAATAAAATGGGAGACAATAGTGGTGTTGAATTGAGTTGGGTGTATTTGGCGAGGGGGGATTTAAACGACAGAAATCGTGCTGATAGTAGACAAAGAGGGGGGAATGGAGGAAGATTAGAAGATAAACTGGTTTATCCTATCTCTTCAAGAGAAAGTTACTTTCCAAGTTTTGAAGCAAGTTTATCTGAAGAAGATTTAAGACATTATTATTGGCAGACGGGGCATGGGGATTAAACTTTTTTAGATTCTTCTATTTCTTTCAAGAATCTATCTATGGTTTTTTCTAAATGCTCTGTTTGTGTTTTTAATATAGAAGCAGTTATAGAAATTAATTCCCTATCATTCCCTAAGGTTTTCTTTTTTATTTTAAATCCTGAAAATTCTTTTCCTTTTTTAACCTCTTTCCATATCTCAAACAACTCTTTTGTTCTCTCTGGTATTTCTTGAGGAGAAACTTTTAACTTTAAAGACAATCTTTTTAATAATTCTTTTTCTTTGCTGGCTTCATTCAAGGCTCTTGAGCCTGCTACAAATTCTATTCTGACAATTCCATCTTGGATTTTAAAAGCTTTTAAAATTTTAATTGCTTTTACATCTTTAGTTGATGGCAGATGAGTTCCTGAACAGGCTTCCACATCTATTTTCGGGATTTCTACTATTCTGATTTTCTTTCCTTCAATTGCTCCGCCCTGATAAATTTTTAATCCGAATCTTTTTTCTGCAACTTCTCTTGGATATACGTTAATTCTTGTTTTAATCCCCCTTTTTATAATGTCATTTGCAAATTCCTCTATTTTTGTTAATTCTTCATTTGAAATATTCTGATAATGGGTAATATCCAAATGCGCTTTTTCAATGGATTTGTGTGCGCCTGCCTGATTAATGTGCGATCCAAGAATATGACGAGCTGCTGCATTAATTATATGTGTTCCTGTATGATGCTGCATTAATTGTAAACGCCTTTCTTTATCAATAACACAATGAACAAGATCTCCTTCATTAAATGTTGGATTATCAACCAGATGCATAACTACGTCACCCTTTTTTTCAACTGATAATACTCTTGAATCCCCTATTCTGCCCAAATCATTTTCCTGGCCGCCACCGCCAGGATAGAACAAGGTTTTTTCTAGAACTACACATTTATTTATGATTTTAATTATATTAGCATCAAATTCAAGTTCTGCAGGGGTTTCATAGTAATTTAATTTTGTGGGCTGAACCTTAAAGTATATTTCTTCTTTATCACGCCTTATTGGATTTTCTGTCCGGACATGCTTGGAAGTAATTCTTTCGTAGAAGTCTTCAGGGATCTTTATGTTTTTGAATTGCTGGATATATTCTGGCTGGATTCCCTGGGATTCATACAAAGTAATTAATTTTTCAGCATTAAATGATTCATTTCTTGATATCATTCTTTCAACTGTTTTTTTTGATGCTTCTTTTGTAGAATTGTATTTAGATCTTTCTATTTCTAAAACTTTTTTTACTGTTTCTAAAGAGCCTTTTAGTTCAGGATACATTTTTTTTAAAAAGGATGCATGTGATTCTGCAATAGCCATCAGATCAAAATTAAATTTATATTTGTCTTCAAAATTAAAGACTCTTCTTAATAAAACCCTTAGATTATAACCGCCCCCAACATTAGATGGGATGCCTCCGTCAGATATCGCAAATAATATTGTTCTTAGATGATCACAGATAGAATAGACTGCTTGTAGTGGATATAACTGCTTATTTAAAATATTGTCAGAGATACCAATCTTTTTATAAACTTTTTTTATATTTTTTCCTTCTTTATCGAAATCCAGAGATGAAACTGCTGATGTGATTTCTGCTAATAAATCTTCACTAATCTTTATTGATGCTTTTTTCTTTAAGAGGTTTACTATGGGCCCAAATGTTGATTCATATATAGTTGGAGTTCCATTTGAAAACCATGTTAATCTTTCATGACCCCAGCCAACATCTATTACTTTCATTGGCAATTCCTTGAAGTTTGTTCCCTGAGTTGCCTGAAACTGCATGAATACTGAGTTAACTAATTCACAGCCTTTTGAAAATGTTTCTAAGCACGGGCCAAAGGCTGAAAAGTCCGGCATATGCCATAGGTCTTCTATGTAAACCAATTCTTCTTCTGGAATTCCTAATTCTTTTGTTAAAAAATCAAAATTATATCTTATACATTCATTTTTGAAATATCCCTTGTTCTTTATGTTAAATGCATGTTGGCCTGACATACAAAAGGATGTTAAGTGTCTGCCTGAAACTCCTACAGATTGGATGTCTCCAAATCTTAGGCAGATTTGAGGGATTATTAAAGGATTAGCCGGGTATACAAAGAATATATTGCCTGATTTATCTATTCTCTGGAAATCCTGTATTGAAGCTATTGTAAAGTATAAATCCGGCCTTACACGATCAATAACAGGATAACGAGATATAGCTGTATGATCCTGTTTTTTAAAATAGTTTTCAAATGCTTTCCACATTTCAACATAATTTAATTTTTTCTTTGTTATTGGGGAATTTAAGAAGGAATAAGGTGTGCAGGAGGAATCAGAGCAGATTTGCTTATTCTGATCTAAAGACCAGAAGAATTTATCGCATTTTTTACATTGCAGCCTTGTAAAGCCTTTTTCATTGAATAGTTCAACCTGCCAGTATTTTTCTGGCTGCTGTTTAAAGCGATCCAGTAAAAAAGATTTTGAGATGTCCATAGTATAGGATAATAGTAGTTATTTAAATACTTTTTGAAATGAAAAATAACTATAATCTAGCTAGTTTTTCCCTTATTTCGTTTATTTCTTTTATTAAACTGTAATCTTCGTCTGATTTAGGCTTAAATTTTGGTTTAAAGCCTTTATCTTTATATTTATCAACTTTTGAATCATTTATTTCCTTTAAATATTCTTTTTCTAGTTTGGTTAGCATTTCATTGGCTTCATTTATGTTTAACTTGATTTTATTATAGGTTTCCAGCTTTATTTTTTTATCCAGAATTAGTGTTTTAAGGTTAGAGTTTAAATGCGCTGTTTCTAAGGCTAGAGAGAGAATACTCTTCCTTAAATGCATTGGATAGTCAATTTTTTTAAAGATAGTTTGCGACATTTTATTCTGCGAATAGTGTTCTTTCAATTTCTATAAGCTTTTGTTTTACTGAGTTTATTGATTCCTGATAGGATTTTAGTTGTAATTCTTCATCTTCTTTTGATTTATCCAGCTCTGAGATTAGAGTCTGTGTTTCTTCTAATTTACTTTGTATCTCTGTTAAAAGATCACGGGCTTCTTCATATTTCTCTACCTTAACAAATATTGAATCCTCTTTTGAGTGTATGGGTTTAAATTCTTTAATCTCTTGTTTTGGTGGTTCTTTATCCTGGGATAGATTGGGCTTAAAAACAGGTTTTCTGATAGGTATTTCGAGCTCATCTTTGGGTTCTATTCTTGGCCTTTCTTCAGGAATATTAACTTTTAATGGCTCAGGCATTACTTGCTGCGGAAATGCAGGCTTATATGTCGGGAATTCGTCGTGTTTTTCCTCTAGAAATGTTCCTTTTGGTTCTGGAAGATTTGGAAATTCTTTTTTCCCCTGGGGATATTCCGGGAATGTTGGGCCTTCTGTAGTTGTTATAGAAGGAAATTCCGGAAATTTAGGTTTTTCCTGATGTTTTAAGAAGTTAAGCATATATAACTCTGAATAGGTCTTTTATATAAAGATTTTTATGTATTGTGGAGTGATTACTTTTTTAAATAATAGGAAGATTTTTATACTATCTGGCCTATTTTTATCTTTATGGTCATGAAACTTTCTGAAGAGGTCTTAAATGAATTAATATCCCAAGTAGTTAGAAAAGATGCGGTTGCTATTGTTAATTTATTAAGGGGTAAGAAAAACGTGAGTGAGGTTAAATTAGCTGAAAAATTAAAATTAACTATAAATCAAATAAGAAGCTTATTATACAGCTTAAGCAATTATGGTTTGGTAACTAATATACGCAAGAAAGATAAAAAAAAGGGCTGGTATGTTTATTTCTGGAATTTTGAAGAAGAAACTGCTTTTAAATTGAAGCATGAGGTTAATCAAAAAAAATTAGATGAATTAAAGAGCCAGTTGAAAATAGAAGAAAAAATAAATTATTATATATGCCCTGATGAATGTGAAAGAGTCAGCAGTGAGGATGCATTGGAATGTAATTTTAAATGCCCTGATTGCGGAAAATTAATGGTGCAGGAGAGCAATATTCCAGGGATAATTAAAATTAGAGAAGAAATTAAAAAAATACAAAATGAATTAACTGAAGAAAAATTAGAGATACAAAAAGATTTTGAGAAAAAGATTGCTAAAACTTCAAAGAAGATTAAAAAAATTGTTAAGAAGACTAAAAAGGCTGTTAAAAATAAAAAGAAGAGAAGATAATAGTAGTAATAATTGATTTAAGAAAGGTTTTTATAGCTTTAAATAATTTTATTCTTTATGGTGTCGACGAAATATAATAGGGTTAGTTCTTTAAGTTTGTTGAAAGGGCTTATTGAGCAACAGGGTTTGAAGTATGATAAATTTAGAAGACTATATGCTGGGCTTTATAATCTTAGAGGCCTTTTTTTTGAGGAAGAGATTGGTATTTCTGATATTAGAATAGAGATAAGTGGAAGAAATAATAATTATCCTGCTCATCAGGGTAATTTGGTTTTAGTTGCCCGTGTTAAGGGACTTGATTTAAGCAAACCTGAAAAAGTTTTTAGTGATTTGGCTAGAGAACTTCAAATTAAATTTAATAACCCTGTATCTTTGGGAGATGGAGGATGTGCTGCTAATGCTTTTGGTGATAATGGGTCTATTGGCAATATTAGTGAATCAGGAACATTATTATTGGTATTAAAACAATATGTGTTGAATAAGAAATAATTTGGGGTGGGATAGTTATCCGAAGAATACTTTTGAACCGTCTAAAGGAGAAATCGGAATCATATTAAAAATAAACAATATTAAATTAATTTGTTTTGTTAAAGACCATAAAATAAATGCTTTGTTTGATAATTTTACTTTTTTAATAACTATTAAAGCAATAAGGAATATCAAAAGGTTTGTTAATGGGCCTGCTAAAGCTGTAACTCTTGTTAGTGTAGAGGATATAGCTGGCAATTGGACATAGCCTGGAGCAATTATCAATAAGGGAGAATTTAATAATTTTAAAACAACACCCAAGATTAAACCAAAAGGAAACATTTTGAATGTGGCAGGAATCCCAAAGGCTAATGCTGTAAACTTATGTGCTAATTCATGTAATACAACAGCTGGAGCTGCAATCAAACAAGAGTATTTTAAAACTTGGAAATTAAATGTCGGCTTTAAAACTTTGTAAATTGTTTTTGGCTGTGGGATATAGCCTGAAAAGATATAGCCTAAAGCTATAGTCATAATTATTAAGTCAAATATTTCCTTTAAGGTTAGAATTGCCATTTTAGGATGCTATTGCGGGTAATATTTGTTTTTTAGGTCTTTCTTTTAATAACTCTTCAAAATTAAGTTCCTCTAAATTTTCTTCTTCTAAATCTTCGTCTATGAACATTATTAAGTTAAGGAAGTAAAGGTTTAAAAATATTGTTGTTTTTAAAACATAGTTAATTTGGTTTGATGCAAGGACTTTAGTAGTTTAGAACTTTCAATTAATTTATTAATGTCTATAGTTAGTCTTGTTTGTGCTTTATTCAATGCTTCTTTTAAAGTTAAGAATTTTTCAGGTGATTTGGTAAATGCGAATCTTGTTGTTTCTCTTAAGATCCCAACACCTAATGGAGCAAAATATTCAGGCTTAACTTCTCTTAAAACTAAAACTGATGCCTGTTTTTTGATTTTAGACAAGTATTCGCAGATTGCAATTTTATTTGAGTAGTAAGCACCAGTTACATTTGAGGCATAATCTTTTCTTCCATAAAAATCTTCATAATCTGAAAATATTAAAATGTTATTTTGAGTGGGATAAGAATTTCTGGATTCAGCTTCTATAACTTCAAAACCCCATTCTTTAGGCAATAAAATAATCTCATAATGATTCCCTGAATATTCGTGATGAAATAATAAATATTCATTAATCCAAGAATAATTTTTAATTTGAGATAATAATTGTTTTGAAATTGTATCATCTACTGCAGTGATTGACCATTTAGTTGGAACCAATTTTCTCTGAATTTTTATTCCTAATAAACCTGAAGATAATAATTTAATAATCTCCGAGGAAGTTTTTGAGGATTTATATAATTTTGAAATTGCATCTACTGCTTTTAGATCTGTATCTGAAACAACTTTTTCTACTATTGTGTCTACTGATGGATTTTCCTGCAGTTTAGCTTTTTGTAAAGAGGCTGGATTTGCTAATGGGTTTACGAAGTTGTCTAGATTTATCTTAGGCTTAGGGGGTTTTTTAAGGAAAAATTCTATGTCTGTGGGTTTCTTTGCCATTGAGGTTTCTTGTAAAACTTCCAGTAATTTATTTGTTTGCGGTTTAATCTGTGTTTTGAATCTGGAATATATTAAAGAAGATCTTAGCTGTAAAATTTGTTGAATATCTAAATTATTCTTAAACCAATCTTCTGGAGAACTTAGTTTTTGCGCATCTTCTAAATGCCCTAAAGGAGCTAATATTCCTGTAAAGACTTGGGGATAACCGTGTTGACCAATGAAAATTTCTGGCGGTGAAGAACCTGAAAATGAATTAGATATTATTCTGGGCAAGAATTCTTTAATATTTTTTAATGCTTTATTCAATAGGAAGGCTTTATCATATTTAGAAGTTGGGATTTTCATTGAATAATAATAAGATATCTGAGTTTAAAATTGTTTTTATTGTTGGTTTAAGAAATCCGAAACTGTCATTATTTTTATAGTTTTATATTCTTTTAGGTTAAGAAGATGCGGGTCACCTGAAATAAGAAATTCGGCTTCGGATTCTATTGCCGTTTCCAGTATTATGTTGTCATCAGGATCTTCTTTTATAATATTGATTGACTGGTTGAGTGGGATAATTGTTGAAATTAATGTTAATATAACTAAAAACTTTGATTTTTGATCCTCGGTAAAATCAAATCTTGGATAATCTAAAACTCTTTTTAGTTCGTCTATCTGTTCTATTGAAATAATTAATTCATATTCGTGGTTTAATATTTTTTTAAATAATTCTTTTGGTTTACCTTCCCATCCGCAAGCCGAGATTAAGATATTTGTATCTAAAACTATCTTTTTCTGGCCCATTTAATTGCTCCCACAACGTCTTCCCGAGTTACTTTTTTCTCTTTGAAATGTGCTTCTATTTCCCGAGCTATCTTTTCAAACTCTATTTTTATATTAGGGATTTTGACTTTTTTAAATAATACCCCCTCTTTAACAGGGACAGCAATGAATCTATCCCCTTCTTTGAAGGACTCCATTTCTCTTATTTCCTGTGGGATTACCAATTGGCCTTTAGGGCTCATTTTTAATAACTCTTTTTCCATTTTTACCTCGTTTAACTGTAAAACTGTTTAACTATATAAACATTACTTTTTTAGAGTAAGTTCATACCTTTCTTTTTGATTGGAAGAACCTGAAAATGAATTAGATATTATTCTGGGCAAGAATTCTTTAATATTTTTTAATGCTTTATTCAATAGGAAGGCTTTATCATATTTAGAAGTTGGGATTTTCATTGAATAATAATAAGATATCTGAGTTTAAAATTGTTTTTAATTTCTTAACTCGTTTATACCTACAAAAATCAGGAATAGAGCAATTAATACAATAGCCCAGAATATCCCCCCAACTAAAAAGGCAAATGCTTTGATTCTTATATATTGAAAAGTAGTTCCTATGATAGCTAAGACTGCCAGAATAATTAATCCAATTATGATTTGAATTGCATTTTTAATTGCCATTTTGATACCACTTTAGAATAGTTTTTATTTAAAAGCTTTATTGTTCTTTAGTTCATACATTAGATTTTTATACTACTATTATTATTTAAAACAAAAAAGGTGAAATTAAATGAGAATATTCGGACATATATACGGCAATCATCTGCATGCACATCACTGGCATTTTATAAACTTCAAGGCTAACAAGGATTTAAAACAATTTTATTTGAGTATTGTGTTAAGGACTTTTGCTTTGAGCTTAATTGCATTATTCGTTCCTTTATATTTAATCAAAGAGGTTGGTTTGAGTTTAAGCCAGGTTTTATTTTTTTATATAATTTCCGTAATTGTTTATGTTATAAGTGCGATATTTGGTGCTTTATTTTGTTCAAAAGTCGGTGCGAGACACATGATGGTAATGATACAGCCGTTTTATATTTTATTATATGCTCTAATTTATCTGATGAAATTTAATCCATCATTATTAATAAATGTTGCAGTATTGAGCGGATTTGCAGATGGGTTTTTTTGGCTGAGCTATCATAGTATTTTTGTAAATTCAACTGATAAAAATCATAGAAGCGAGGAAGTTTCTATTGCAAATGTTATGATGATATTAATTGGAATTTTAGGGCCTATTATCGGCGGTTTAATTGTTTATTATTTAGGGTTTTTATCTTTGTTTGTGTTGGTGGGTTGCTTATTGATAATATCTGCTGTGCCATTATATATGACTAAAGACTTGAATGAAAGATTTAAATTTAATTTCGGTGATGTGTTTAATTTAAAACATTTTAGAGATTTTTTAGGGTTCTTTGGTTATGGAGCTTTTGGCATTGGAGAAGGAATACTATGGCCTTTGTTTTTATTTTTAGTATTGACAAATTATGTTGCTATAGGGGGGTTGGCTAGTTTATCTGGAATATTAAGAGCATTAGTTTCTTATGCAACTGGAAGAGTGAGTAATAAAACAGGAAAAAAAGTTTTTATTAATCTAGGGAGCATCTTGAATAGCTTGTCCTGGTTTTTTAGATATTTCTTTAATACTATTGCTGGAGTAACTTTAGTTTCTTTATATTCTGGCTTAATGTCTATGTTATTTGAAGGGCCATTTACTGCATTAGTATATGATCGAGTTAGCTATCATAAAAATAAATTAGAATATTTAGCATTTAGACAGATGGCATTGGGTTTTGGCCAGCTTTTAGTGTTGGTAGCTGTTTATTATACATTGAGCTATAAATTAGGGTTTATATTAGCAGGGATTGGAAATTTACTGATAATACTATTTTAAAAGATTTAAAAGAAAGGCTTATAAATGATTTTTCAAGCTAGACTCTCTATGAAAAGCGCATATTCCTTTATCAGAGAAAACTGGCAGAATTTAAGAGAATTAAATCCTCAGATATATAAGGAGAGATTAATGAAGTTCAGGAGACAGCCTGTTTTTTTAAGAATTGATAACCCGACTAGATTAGACCGAGCTAGAGCTTTAGGTTATAAGGCTAAAGAGGGATATTTAGTTGTAAGAATAAGATTGAAAAGAGGCGGAAAACAGAGGCCACAATTAAAAAGAGGCAGAAAATCAAGAAATTATTATGTTCATAGAAGCGTAAGCAAAAATTATCAGTGGATTGCAGAGGAGAGAGTAAATAATAAATATCCTAATTGTGAAGTATTGGGGAGTTATTTTGTTATTCAGGATGGAATTTATAACTGGTTTGAGATTATACTAGCAGACAGAGTTAAGGTTTCAAAGTATAAAGGGATGGAATGGATAAATGAGTCAAGAGGGAGAGTTTACAGGGGAAAAACTTCTGCCGGGAGAAAATCAAGAGGGTTAAGGAATAAAGGGAAGGGTGCTGAGAAGATAAGACCCAGTTTAAGAGCAAATAAACAAAAGGCACGTTAAAATTCAATCAAAACTATTTTAAACTCAATTTTTAATTAAATTTTTAATGGCTAAGATAATAGAATTAAATGAAGTCAAGAAACTATTGGATAAAAGTGAAAATCCATTTTTTTTATTTGATGAAGATTGTGATGGGTTGTGCAGTTATTTATTATTTAAAAGATATTGTAAAAAAGGAAATGGGAGAGTTGTGAAAGATTCCCCTAAAGTTGGAAAAAAATATGCTCTAATAGCAAATAAGTATAATCCTGATCTTATAATTGTTTTAGATAAACCTATAATAGAACAGGAATTCATTGATAACTGTAAAGCTCCGGTAATATGGATTGATCATCATCCTATAATTGAAATTGAAAATATGAAATATTTTAATCCGAAATTTAAAAATCCAAATGAAAGAAGCGCTACAACATACTGGAGCTATAAATGTGTTAATAGAGATAAATGGCTGGCATTAATTGGGTGCGTGGCTGATTATTATATACCTGATTTTCTAGAAGATGTCAGAAAAGAATATAAAGAATTGTTTAATGATTTTAAGGGTGAAGAGGATTTAATCTATAACAGCAAATTAGGGAGAATAATAAAGATAGTAAGTTTTTTATTGAAATCAAAAGTCAGAGATGTAATGGACATAGCTAATGTTTTGGAGCAGGTTAAAAGCCCTTATGATATTTTAGATTTTGAAGATAGATGCGAACAGCTAAAGAATAAATTTTTAAGAATAAACGAGCAGTATGAGGAATTATTAAAAAAAGCGTTAGACAATATGAAGAAAGAAAAAAATTTATTGTGGTTTATTTATCCTTCGGGGAAGATAAGTTTTTCTTCTGAGCTGGCGCAGTTTTTAAAATATTCAACAGGGATGGAAGTTATATTAGTTGGGAGAGATACAGGGGAGTTTGTAAAAGGGAGTTTGAGAAGCAGAAATATAAATTTGCAGCCGGTGATTAGTAAATCATTAGAAGGCTTAAGCAATGGAAGTTATGGTGGGGGGCATAAGAATGCATGCGGCTTTAATATAGCGAAAGATGATTGGGATAAATTTTTTAAAGTTGTAAAAGAAGAGGTGAATAAGGGGTGCGAAAGTTAATCTTGTTAGTATTGGTTGTTTTAATGCCTCAGCTAGTCTTTTCTGCTGAAAATTATAACAATGTTAATGAGTTAAATATTGGACTCGATATTAATTTAAATTTTAAGCTGTATAATTTAGATAAAACTAAAATGAATGATCTAACTGCGGATTTGTTTTTAAAACCTGAGGTTAATTACAGGCAAACAATAAAAAGTTTTGAATTAGAAATGAATCCTGAAGGGGAAAAAAATGAAAAACCAGGATTAATAAGATATGCATGGAGATATCCGAAATCTGAAATTGTGACTGCTAATCTAAAGACTGAAATAGTAAATAAGAATATTCTTTTTAAGATAGATAAGAAGGTTAAATATCCTGTGGTTTTTGATGGTAATAAGGAGTATTTGGGTGAAAGCAAATATATAGACATAAATGAAGATATAAGAAATACAGCAAGAGATTTAGTGGATAGCGATGATTTGTTTTTGATTGCTGTTAAGACTGCTGAATGGGTGAGAAGAAACATAAAATATAATCTAAGCACGATAAATGCTGAAACTGTTTTTAAGAGCAGCGAAGTTTTGAGGAATGGGGAGGGTGTTTGTGATGAGATAACTAATTTATTTATCTCTTTAATGAGAAGTTTAGGGATTCCTGCAAGATTTGTTACTGGTGTTGTTTACACGAATTTAGGATATAAATGGTTAAATCATGGATGGAGTGAGGTTTATTTTCCCGGTTATGGCTGGGTGCCATTTGATGTCACATTTGGACAATATGGATGGATAGATCCGAGCCATGTGAAATTGCAGCATACTGCAGGGTCTGGAGAGGCCAGTGTAAATTATAGATGGCATTCTGTCGGGGGTGAAGTAAAATTAGATAAGATAGATTTGAATGCTTATTATATAAACGAAAAAAAAGATGATTTTAAGAGCCCAATTAAGATTAGTGCAAGATCTGTTGTTCAGAGAGTTAAATTTGAAAGTTATGCTCCAATAATTGTTGAAGTAGAAAATTTAGAAGATTCTTATCTAAGTGCAATGCTGTATTTAGCTAATGCGCCTGGTGTTTATGGGGTTTCAGAGAAAATAATAGTATTAAAACCAAAAGAAAAGAAAAATTTGGTATTTATTGCAGAATTTAAAGGAAATTTAAAAGAAGATTTTATTTATTCCAGTGAAGTTAAGGTTAAGGATCAGTTTGATGATTCAGCAATTTTTTTAATTCAGGCTGCTAAGGATTATGAAGATTACAGCTTAGATAAGGCATTAGAGTTTTTAAAAGCTGTTGATAAGAGAGAAAAGAAAAGTGAATTTAGTTCTTTAAATTTTAGTTGCAATGGAAATAAAAATAGTTATTTAGGGAATGAAACTGGAGTGATTAAATGCTTAATTACAAGCAACGAAGGTTATAAAAATGTTAATTTTTGTTTGATTGATGATTGTAAATTAGTTAATATGAATAAAAGTTTAGATATTGATTTTAGTGTTGATTTTAAAAATAATGTTAATGGATTATTGATAACTGCCGAGAATAATGAATTTTTTAAGAAAGAATATTTAGATATAAAAATAAATAAAATTCCTAGTGTTGTGATCTCTGAATTCAATGTTGAAAATTTAAATTATAATGAAATTAAAACTACTGATATTGTTCTAAGCTCTAATACAAAAATTAATGATTTAAAGATTAAGGTAAATGGTGCTGATTTCAGCAATATTAAAGAGTTTGATGGAATAAATGTTATAAAGGGGAATTTAAGCGGCAGAACAGTATATAGTGGGAATGCAGATATCGGGATTGAATTTAAGGATGAATCAGGAAATAAATATAATTTAAATAAAGAGTTTGATGTTAATGTTAGTGGGGTTCCCTGGTATCTAAGGGTTATAGGGTTTTTTGAAGAGTTATTTTAATTAGGGTAGAAGAATTTAAAAAGATTAAATCCTAAAGATTTTTGAAGGGCCTATAGCTTAATCTGGATCGAGCCTCCGGCCTCGGACCGGGTGATCTGGGTTCAAAAGAGTTTTCTTTAAAAAAGAAACCTCGTAAAGAAAGGTTGAAAGAAAAAACGCTGAAAGTCCCAGTAGGCCCTCAATATTTATTTTTACAAAAGAGAGATTGGTGAAAGAAAAAAATCTGAAAAAATAAAAATGAATACGGAAAATTTATTGTATTTAAAGGATTCATATCTTAAAGAAGTAGAGACTGAAGTAAAATCTGCTAATGGAAAATATGTTGTGTTGGAAAAAACTATATTTTACGCTCAAGGAGGCGGGCAGCCATTTGATACCGGGAAAATTATCAGATTAAAAGATAATAAGGAATTTAATGTTGTTTTTGTTGGAGTTTTTAATGAGGAAGTTTCTCATGAAGCCAGTGAAGAAGGCTTACAGAAAGGAGATAAAGTTAAATGTATATTAAACTGGAATAGAAGATATATGTTTATGAGGTATCATACTGCAATGCATTTGTTAATCTCTACAATAAATAAACATTCAGGGGCTTTAATTACCGGGAATCAGATTAGTGAGGATAAGTCAAGATTGGATTTAAGCTTAGAAAATTTTGATAAAGAGGCTTTTATTAAATGGATACAGGAAGTAAATGAAATAATAAAGACTGATGCTAAAGTGAATAATTATTTTATTAAAAAAGATGAAGCTATGAAAAACCCTGGTTTGTTTAAATTAAAAGATAAACTGCCTAAGGATTTAGAGGAGTATAGAATTACTGAAATTGAGAGAGTAGACATACAGGCTGATGGCGGAACACATGTTAAATCTTTAAAGGAGATTGGAAGATTGGAGTTTGTAGATGCTGAAAATAAAGGCAAAGGAAGGAAAAGAGTTTATTTTAGGGTTGTTTAATTTCTGTTAATTTTGCGTTTTTAAATTCGTAAAGTTCTGTTTCAATTTGTAAAACTCTGTCTTTAAAACCATTACTTTTTAATGCACTAGGGTATTCTCTAACATTGTTTAAATTTTCTTGAATACACTCTGAAGTTATTTCATTGCAATTTTTTACAGCTTCACTAAATAAGATAATAGATTCGTAACCATGGACCGCTGCAATAATGTTTGGTGTAGTTGTATCCGGATATTTTTCTTTATATTCTCTTGCGAAACTAGTATCTGTTAAAGCAGTATAATCAAATGCGATTGTTCCTTCTAATTCTTCTTTTGGAATTAAATTGATTACATCATCATTTAGACATTCTGATCCACTACCACAGAGGATATTAAACTTATAACCTAATTCTGTTTTTTGCTGGAAAAAAGCGGTGAATTCATTTGCCCATCCTAAGATAAGGATAGTATCAATCTTATCGCTTTTCGCTTTTATTAGTAAAGTTCTGAAATCTGTGTCTCCAAAAGTATACCAATAAACATTTACAGCTGGTTCGATTTCTTTGACAGCGTCTAAACATATTTCACTATATTCCATTTTTGCTAATATTAAACCTAGATTTTTGTAACTTTCTTTTGCGTGTTTTATTAAATCTTTACATCCGATTTTAACATCAAGAAATGATTTGAAGGCATATTTGTTGTCTTTGAGGGGCGATTTTATATAAGCATCATAGATAAATGGAATTTTGGCTTCCTTTAGTATAGGGGAAACTGCTAGAGTGGGTGGTGCGAATTCTACAACTATAGCTTTTACTTTATCGATATTTATTAGTTTTTGGACGGCTGTTACCGCATCTTTTCCATTACCTTTACTGTCTTCGGTAATTATCTCAAATTTGATTTTATTGTTGCTGTTGATTTCTTCTTTGGCGATTTCTGCACCCTTTATGAATGGGATACCCCAATAAGCCCCCCAATCACTTAATGGAACAATTGCGCCTATTTTAATTGTTTCTTGTTCTGTATTGTTACAACTAATTAAAAGAAAGATCATAATCCCGAAGATGATTTTTAAAATTGTTTTCATTTTGTTGTTACTTCTTGACAGTTAGGTATAAAGGAAATATTTATAAGCTAACTACTATTCTAATATAGTAGTATGAATAAAATAGAAGAAATATTAACAAAAATAGGATTAACAGATCGAGAATCAAGGGTTTACTTGGCACTTTTAGGATTACAGCAGGCTCAAACAGGGCTTATATGTAATTTTACAAGAATAGCCAGTTCAAATATATATAAAATTCTGGATTCTTTAATACAGAAAGGATTGGTTAGTTTTAGAATGCAGAATAATATTAAGATTTTTATGCCATCCCCTCCTGATTATTTAAATGAATTATTTTTGGAGAAACAGAGGAAATTAGAGGAAGAAAGGGTAGAGATAAATGAATTAATAATAAACTTAAAGAAAAAAGAAATTAAAAAAGAACCTTATTCGAACTATAAATATTTTGAGGGATTGAGCGGAATTAAATCTTTATGGTATAATATTAATTCTATTATGGATAAAGAAAATATGATAAAAATTCATACATGTAAACCTGGTAGTTATGAAAGATTAGTGGGATTTTATACTGAGTATCATAATTTAAGAGTTAAGAAACAAGTAAGAGAAAGAATGATTTTCCCTAATGAAGGAAGATGGTTAGCTAAAAAAAGAAGGAATAAACTTACTGAAATAAGATTTATGGATTTAAAGAATGATGTGGAGTGGGGGGTAATGAAAGGCTATTTTTTCCTTCAATATATAACTGGTAAATCCCCAAGGGGGTTTTTAATAAAAGATGAGAAATTTTCACAGACTTTTGAGCAGGTATTTGATAATCTATGGGGAATCGCTAAGGAAGAACCTCTGAAACATATATAGTTCATAAAGATTCAATTCTCTTTATCTCTTTCACCTTATCAAAATGTTTATCTAAACTAAGTATCTCTTTTATATTGTTTGAAAATGCGGTTTGGAGTGTTATTGCATCTTCGTAATCAATATTATGGGATTTCATTAATTTTGTTGCCTCTAGCCTGTCTTTAATAGTGATTTGATGGATTACAAGACCTTTGTAGTTAAGTAGACTAGTGATGAATAATTCTAGGTCTTTATTTTCTTTTTTATTTCTTGTCATTATTATAAGTATTGCGTCTATAGTGAATGATGACACTACACCCCTTTGATTACCCTGCTGAAATTTTTTTAGTATTCTTTTACATTGTTCAGATTTTTCTTGGGCAAGAAGAACTTCTAAAAAAATATTAGCGTCGATTAGAATATTTTTCACTTAATATCCCCCCCACTTCGTGCTGTAATTCTACTGATTTTTTTTTGACATGGCTTAATAAACCGGAAATTGCTTCAACCGGATCGTCAATATGCTTAATTTTTATCTTTGAAGATTCCCAATTCCTGATTGCTTCCTGGACAGCTGAGCTTATTGCACCTTTGCGGTATCCAAATATTTCCATAGCGGTTTTTCTAAAAGAATTCTCTATTTTATCCGGTAATTTTATTTTAATAAATCCCATAGGTGTTTAAGGGAATAAGTAATATTTAAACTTTTTGTTTTTTAGTTCTAGAAATGTATTTAAATTGAGTAAAATAAGCTAATCTCATGAATAAGGATAAAAAAATTGAGCTTGGAATTACAGTTAAGAAAGATCAAGATTTCTCTGAATGGTATACCCAAGTAGTTCAGAAGGCAGAATTAGCTGATTATTCAACTGTTAAAGGGTGTATGATTATAAGGGCTAATGCTTATTCTATATGGGAGAAAATTCAAGAATATTTAAATAAAAAAATTAAAAAGATAGGAGTTAAAAATGCTTATTTTCCATTATTTATACCAGAATCATTTTTTAAAAAAGAAAGTGAACATGCAAAAGGCTTTACGCCTGAAGTAGCCTGGATTGCAAACACAGAAGAGGGTGAAAGATTAGCTATAAGACCAACATCTGAAACCATAATGTATGATTCTTATTCAAGATGGATTAGAAGCCATAGAGATTTGCCTTTAAGAATAAATCAATGGTGTAATATTGTAAGATGGGAGACAAAGGCAACCAGATTATTTTTGAGAACAAGAGAATTTTTATGGCAGGAAGGTCATTGTGTTTATGAAACCAAAGAAGAATGCGATAAAGAAACTTTAGAATATTTAAAAGAATACAAAAATTTATGCGAAGAATTATTAGCTTTACCTGTTTTGATTGGAAAGAAAAGTGAAAGTGAAAAATTTGCCGGTGCTTTATATACTTTAAGTGTTGAAGGTGTAATGCCTGATGGAAAAGGGTTACAGATGGGAACTTCTCATAACCTAGGACAGGGATTTGCAAAGGCTTTTGGTATAAGATTTTTGGGTGAAGATGGGAAAGAACATATCCCATGGCAAAATTCCTGGGGTGTTTCGACCAGATTAATAGGTGCTTTGGTAATGGTGCACGGTGATGATAAAGGAATGGTAATCCCCCCAAGAGCTGCTGAGAATAAGGCTGTAATTGTGCCGATACTAACAGGGGATAATGAAAAGGTTTTGAAAAGAGCTAAAGAAGTTTTTAGAGAGTTAGGTAAATTTAATGCTATATTAGATGATAGAGAGGGCTATACACCTGGATGGAAATTTAATGATTGGGAATTGAAGGGAATACCATTAAGAATTGAAATTGGGCCTAGAGATATTGAGAAGAAGCAAATTGTATTAGTAAGAAGGGATAATTATGAGAAGATGTCTGTTAAAGATAAAAATTTAAGTGAAGAAGTTGAAAGAACTTTAGATTTAATTCAGGAAAACTTGTTTAATAGGGCTAAGAAATTAATGGACAGTAAAATTGCCAGTGTTAAAAATAAAAATGAGTTTAAGAAAGCTATTGAAAATAAGATGGCTGTAAAGGCTTATTGGTGCGGGAATTCTGAATGTGAAAAAATAGTTAAAAATGAGTTTAGTGTTAAAAGCCTGAATATGCCTCTTGACCAACCTAAAAATATAAAAGAAAATTGTTTTTGTTGCGGTAAGAAGGCTAACGTAATCTGCTATTTTGCTAAGAGTTATTAGGATAATTTCTTAAACAATCTTTTACATTTTTACTATCTTTAATTATTTTTATAAGCTCAATTACCCCTATTGTTCCCATAATGTAAAACCCAATACCAAAAAGGTATCTGAATTTTGTTGGCAGATCATAAGAAACTATTGCATAAAGCAGAGTAATACCCGTTCCTATATTAAAACTGCAAAATAATGAATCTCTTTTCAATTTTTTATTAAAGGTATAAACAACCAGATCTTCCAGACCCAGAAATTCTATAGTTCTTAATGCGTCTTCCAGGGTCACTGGCTTGTTTCTTTCTTTAGCTGAGATTATTCTGTTAAAATCATCTGTTTTTTCATTTCCTAGTTCATGTGTTAATTGTTCATAAGTCAAACCCAATACCTGTAAATGTTTTTCTAGTGTTTGTGATTTATATTCCATAGTATTATTTGAAAGTCAAATACTTAAAACTCTTTTGTTGTTATCAATATGAAATAATACTAACATTTGCTTCTGCCTGTTGACCGGGGTATATAACTGTTAATTTATCAGGACCTGATTTTTCTGTTAAAGTAAACTCAATTCCGAAGCTGCTTAGCCCTTCTTTTCCACCTGAAACGCTTTCTAATGCTAAGTCTGATTGAGATGGCAGATTTATATTAACACTACTCCCGTCTTTTTGCACTTCAATATTAATGTTTTCATTTGTTGTTCTTTTGTTGAACTGCCTTGATTCTGTGGTTAGTGTCATATTGAAATTATTGCTGGAGGTTTGTGCAGAACCTAAGTCTAAGATTCCACCACCGTTTGTAATTATGTTTACTTCATCACTTGCCAGATCATTGTCACCATTTAAGTCAACTGCTAATTTATAATCGGGTGCTGAACCAATATAAACTTTATATGTTCTTCCTGAGATTACTAAATTTGCTACAGCATTTGTTCCTGGTGTGCCTGTGTAGATTACATCTTTCTTGCCTTCTGCTAAATCAACAACACTTAATTGTTTATTTTCTTCATTTAGAGAATTGTATCTTAAAATATTTGTTATGCCGCTGTTAGAGTTTTTTGAGGTTAGGATAAAATAATCTTTGGTGTTAATAATAAAATTATTAGTGGAAGAAGCTTCTATGAAATATAATGTGTCTTCATCATTGCCTATTGTTAAGGTTCCGGCATTATTGCTTATGAAAGGGATTGAATATGTTTTGCCTTTAAGATTTGTGAATACTAATCTATATTTGCTTCCTGAAGGATTAAATATTATAAGATTGTTGTTTAATTTTTTTACTTCATTTAATAATCCTTGATACAAGATATCCCAGCTCCCAAGAAAAAGTGATGGGTTAGGGATATTATTTTTAACGCTGCTGCCCGGAGGAACAAATAAATCACCAGCTCTTATTCCTTTGGCCTTTACTTTGTATTTTATATTGTTTATTTTTACTTCTGTTGAGGTTTTTTCTCCCTTTATCTTAACAAAGCCATCTGAAATAATATTGCCGTTGATTTCAACACCCTGCCTGAAATTGTCATCATTTATAGTGTCTTTGAATTTGAACATGTTACTGTCTAAATAGAAGTCAACTAGATCTCCTTTATTATCTTCTAAGATTGAGATTACTGCGATTGAAATGTCATCTAAAGAGTCTACTTCTCCTTCTTCCAAGGTTTTGCTTCTGTTACTGTTTATTTCAAAGATGGCTCTATCATTACTTACTAAGACTAATTTAACATTATACTGTTTTCCTTTAAGATTGTATGTTTTTGATTCTCCTTCTTTTAATGTATCTTTTATTTTCCCCCCAATAAATTTAAGTTCTACTGTATTTCCATTTACATTGCTGTCTATAATTTGATATTCGTTTCCTAAGATATTTAATTTTTCATTGTGCAAGTCTTCAAGCTTATTTGATGAGCTTATATCACTTATTAGATTATTTCCAAAGTCAAGTTCATATTCAAATAAGTAATTATCTTCGTCGAAAAATAAGAAATCTGAAATTTCACCTTCATCCTCGTCAAACTTTACTTTTCCTGTCTGTAAATCTGTATCATTAAATGTTAAGTATTGATTATAGCGTGAAATTCCATTACTTGTGCTTATACTTGAACTTTTTAATAGAAAAGGCATTTCATTTGAGGTTATTGAGCTTAGGACATCACCTATAAATTCATTTATCTCAAGAACATCAGAACCCTGCTTAATTTGAAAAATTTCTTTGTAAGTAGTTTTGTTTTCAATTTTTTTACATGCGCCATTAACACACCCCGAAGGGCATTCGCTTATTGTAACGCTTGGAATACCTGAAGGATTGCAAAAATACTCTGCCAGCTTATCCTGAATACATTCATCATCTGCTTTTAAACTCTGGTAGCTTAATGTTCCTTTTACATATTTATCTCCATTATCAGAATCATTACAACCAACGATTAAAAATCCAGTTAAGTTTGTAAAAGATAATAAAGAAATAATTAAGAAAGAGATTATCAGTATGAAAACTAGCTTATATTCTACTTCAGACCTCTTCTTTTTCATTTAAAATCGGTATATGGATGTCTTTGAAGTTTTTAAAGGTTGTTAAGGCGAAACTATTAAATATTCTGATAAAGTTATATTTTAATGATAAATGCTATAGAGGTTAAGAAATTGAGCTATAATTATCCGCAAGAAAAGAATTTAGTTTTAAATGACGTTTCTTTTTCTGTTAAAGAAGGAGAAATTTATGGTATTATAGGGCCTTCTGGTTGTGGGAAATCTACATTAATGCTAGCTTTAAGTGGTTTAATTCCACATTCTATTAAGGGAAATTTAAATGGAAATGTATTTGTTTTAGGAAAAGATACTAAAAATTCATCAATGATTGAATTGTCGCAGAAAATACAGATTCTGTTTCAGAGCCCTGAGTCACAATTGTTTGCTTTAAATGTTGAAGATGAAATTACATTTGGATTAGAGAATTTAAATATGCCTTGGTTCGAGATTGAAAGAAGATTAGATAATGTTTTAGAGTTATTAAATATTGAAGATTTAAGAAACAGATCAATAGAGGAATTAAGTTCTGGACAAAAACAGAGAGTTGCTTTAGCTTCTATATTAGCGATGGAGCCTAAAATCTTATTGTTTGATGAGCCAACTGCAAATTTAGACCAACCTTCAATTAGGAAATTAATAGATTTAATAAAAGAATTAAAGAAAAGGCATACTATTATTATTGTAGAGCATAATGTTGGAATGATAAAAGAAATTTGCGATAGAGTTTTGTTGATCGATAATGGGAAAGTTTTAGTTGAAGGTAGAACTGAAAATGTTTTTAGAAGTGAAGAGTATAACAAAATAATGTTGAAACCACACAATATGTATGAGATTATTAATAAAATAGAAAAAATTAATACCCAAAGCAAGAATAAAACAATATTGGAGATTAGAGATTTGAATTTTAAATATTCTAATAATGTTCGAGCATTAAATGATATTCATTTATCAATCGGTAAAAGAGATTTTATAGGGATATTGGGTTTAAACGGAAGTGGAAAAAGCACTTTAGCATTGAATATAATTGGGATTTTAAGAGGTTCAGGGGAAATTTTGTTAGAAGGTAAAAATATTAATAAAAGTGATGTTTATGAGAGAACTAAAAAAATTGGTTATGTGTTTCAGAATCCTAATTATCAGTTATTTGAAGAAAATTTGTATAATGAGATTGCTTTTGGTTTAAAGAATATTGGATTAAATGAAAAAGAAGTTGAAAAAAGAGCAAATGAAGCACTGCATATAGTTAATTTGGCTGAACTTAGAAATAATGATCCACATGCTTTAAGTGTGGGGCAGAAAAGAAGAGTTTCTATTGCTTCTGTTTTAGCTATGAAACCTGAGATTATGATAGTAGATGAGCCTGATACAGGATTAGATCATAAGAATGCTAGAGAATTAATGGATTATATTAAAAAGTTAAATGAAGATGGGAAAACGATAATTATGATCTCGCATAGTATAGAATTAGTTGCTGAATATTGTAATAGGATAATTGGGATGAAGGATGGAAAAATTGTAAATCCTGAGGAAGTTTTTAAAGAATATTTTAAGATGTAATCTGTTGAATAATTCTTTTGTTTTTAATTCTGCTATGTATAAAAATACCTAAAACTAAGCCTATAGTTCCAATAAGACATATTGCTAGGATCAACCAATGGACAATAGGTAATATTTTATCTGCTGCTGGAATTCCGAGCTTGAGTAAGGCAAAAGTAAAAGTTAATAAAGTTGCTGTGGTTAAAATATAGTAAGCTATAAAGATCGCCCAGCTTTTGTATTTTGTAAAATATAGGAAAATATCCCCTAGGAAACCTGCAAATGTAACTATTGGGACTTTAAGCCAGAAACCTGGAGCGCCACCAATAAATGTTGGGACAGACAGAATGCTATAGACTAAAAGCATAAGAGTCAAAGACCAGAATTTAGGGATAATCTTAACCATCAAAAAGACCCATAGAGCTAGAAAAAGAGAGTTGATGAACATATTTGAAAGTGGAATCCCCGTAATTGCGACTAAACCGGCCCCTGTAATGAAATTTACAATAAATAAAGAGGCTGCCATTAAGGCTATGAATACTAATTCTTTTGTTGTAGAGTGTTTTAACATTTTTTACCCTTTGATTACAATAACTGAAAACTATATATCTAATTTATAGCGATATATATCGTGTATTTTATTTGGTTTTATTGAAAAGGAAATGGATGAGCTTTTTTTCTGCTTTTCTTAAATGAGCCTGATAAGTGGAATAGGAAAGGCGCATTAATTTTGCTAATCTCTTTAGTTCTATTTTTCTCGGATAGTCATAGTAACTGTTTTTTATTGCCAATTCTACAGCTTTTTCTTGTTTTTCTGTTAATTCTGGCCTGATACTAACTATCGAGAAACTTGTTATTTTTCTTTCTTTAATATGGATTAATTTACAATTTTTGAATATTTTTTTAATAACTTTAATAAGATCAATTAATGCTTTTTTGTCCCAACTCCCTATAGTCCAGTTGGTATAACCTCGTTCATCAATGATTACTGGCTCTAAATGTATTATGTTTGGTCTGTATAGAATTTTGGCTTCTGGTGGTTGTTTAATTTGGCCAATAATAAAATCTCCTTTGTTTTCAAGATTTAAAACCCTTTTATCTTTCCTTAAATCATTGATAAATTCTATTTTGTTTTTTTCTTTGCCCGTAAGAAAGCCTGCAATAAATAAGTAGAGATTAACTCCTTTTTCATAAGAGGATACAGGATAACCTGCTAAAACAACTCTAAATTTTTTAGTTCTACTGCCCAATAATTTGTCTTCTGAATCTATCTGTAATTTAGCGACCCACATAACAATACGATAATTATCGTGTTTAAATATTTAACTAATCTGTTTGATTTTTTCTATTAATTCACTTATAAAAATACCCCAATTTGGTCTAATGTTTTTAGGAATGTAATGATTAATCACATTTGCCATTGCTTTTACTTCTTCATCGTTTAATTGCAATCTGTTTATTATTAAATCCCTTTTTTCTTTTGGCAATTTTATAGGTTTATGAATAAGGTCTAAAAGATAATACAAGTCAAATAAGTCCTTTCCTTCCATTCTTGTTAAAAGACATTCTAATTTAAAAGCAATTAACGTTTCAAGTTCATAGACATTTAACAAAGTTGCTTCAAAAGGGACAAAACCGTAGTTTATTATCTTTTTACTATAATTTAAAACCTTATTAACGGGTTTAAATTCGAGCATGATTCTATCTTTATGATTTAAAGGATTTAGATAGTATAAATCATATCTTATGGTTTTATTCATTATCCTTGGTTTAGCTATTTCAAAGAAGTCTTTTAATTTTAGGACATTTTCTTTAGTCTTTGCCAATGCTTCTTTTACTGTTCCGTTGGAAATAATATCAAAATCTATATCTTCTGAAAATCTTTTATTTTTGATGTATATGCGGTTGATTGCTGTTCCGCCTTTTAGGATAATATCATCAAAATCTTGCAGATTAAAAAGAATTTTACTAATCATTTCATCCTTAGCAATGTAATTAAGAGAAAGCTCTTCCTTTGCTGATAATCTTCTTAATTCTTCTATTTCCATTAGTGCCACCAGGACAATATCTTATTTTCGCCTAAATTAT
Organism: Candidatus Woesearchaeota archaeon; assembly: GCA_023246445.1. Classification (GTDB taxonomy): domain Archaea; phylum Nanobdellota; class Nanobdellia; order SCGC-AAA011-G17; family JACQNH01; genus JACQNH01. The sequence continues at coordinate 34,405 of JAHFIJ010000001.1, read as the reverse complement.
CCTCTATTTTCCATTTTGTGTTAAAGTGTGAATGGGAATCTATTGGGATTAATTTAACTGGGTATTTAACTTTTTTTAATAGATATTTGAAGACAAATTCCGGAACTATTAATTTTGTTTTTACCTTCATTAATTCGAGGATATAACCTGTTCTTTGATATAGAGAATTATTATTTGTTAATGTAAAAAATCTTATGAATTTATCCCAGTCGATCTTAGCGTCGTAAAAAGCCTTTGTTATATTTGTAAATCCGATAGAGGTTGGTTTTAGTAGGCAGTCAAACAATGTTTTTTCTATTGTTGAGATGTATAAACCATCTCTTCTTTCGAAACCAAGGAATAAATTGTTTAATGGTGTGAATTGAATGGTATATTTTGTATCTTTGAGATCTATCTTTTTTTGGAAATTTTTGGTAATAATTGAAATAGTAAAGTCTTCGTAATCTAAGAGGTTGTAGTATCTAAGGGCTGAGCTAAGACTTATATAGCCTTCCCTGAATTTTAATGCCAGTTTGTAAAAGCTAGTTAAATTTTTGGGATTATAATAAAGGTCTTTTTTTGCTCTTTTTAGGTAGCCTTTTTTGAACAAACTATGCAATATTTTATTTCTTTTGTTTTCTTTTATTTCCGGAAATATTTGTTTGATTAATTCATTGTCTATTATCTCTTTATCTTGGACGTATCTCCAGACTTCCTGCTCTTCGTTTGTTAAATAGTTTTTTTTATCCATATCCTTCTTTTATAGGGAAGGATGTATATAAATCTTTCTATTCGCTTATTTGTTGAAGAATTCTTTTATTTTTTAGTTTGTTATATAATTTGAAACCTATCCAGACGCCAACAATTGATTCAATTCCATACAAAACTGTAAATAAGAACAAGTATGGAAATAGCTCCTCTATGCTATGAAAATCCAAAAATAGAGGAGATAAAACGTATAATAATAAAGAAGCTATGTTGCCTATGATAAGGGCGAGATAGTAACTAATTTTTTTATATTTGAAAGTTTTTACTATTATATCCATTGTAAGACCTATAACTATAGCTATTATAACTTTTGAGAATCCCGGTGGGCCAAAAACTTGTGTGGGAATTGCCAGAGCTGCATAAATAAATGCCATTATTGTAAAAACTAGAAATTTTGGAATAATTAAAGCGCCTACTGTTGCAATTAATGTGAAAAATATTATAATAACTATATAGCCTGCTCCTATGATCCCTGTTGCTACGTCTATTACGGTGGATATTGTTAGATCCATTAAGAATAAAACTGCACCAATTAAAGCAATGAATATTAATTGTTTAGTTGTGAAGTGCTTAAACATAATAGTATAATTTAAATATTGGTTTATTAATTTAACGGTTATGCAATTTTATGATTATATCTATAGGGATTCGGTAATCCATAAGTTAGACCCTAGAACTAAAATATTGTGGTTATTGGTATTAAGTTTCTTAGTTTTTATTGTAACTGACAAGTATTTTGTATTAGAAATATTTGGGATTGTAATATTAACAATTTTATTATCTAAACTACCATTAAAATCTGTTTGGAATTCTTCTAAAATATTTATTATTTTATTTACAATTAGCTATATAATATTATTTAGTTTGTTATTGTGGGATTTTAAAAAAGGTGCAGTAGAAGGAGTATTTTTTTCCATTAAATTTTTAGTTTTGATTTTAAGCAGTATAGTATTTGCAATGTCAACTTCTCCAAGAGATTTAATGTTAAGCTTGACTAAAATGAAAGTTCCTTATGAATTAGCGTTTATGTTAACATTAGCAATAAGATTTGTGCCCGTAATAACGAGAGAGATTAATCATGTAATAGACGCTCAGAAAGCAAGAGCACATAAGATTAAATTTTCGATTTTAAAACCAATAGCTTCAATGCAGACTTTTTTGCCTATTTTAATACCAACTTTTCATTTGTTGTTAATAAAGGCCTTTGATTTAAGTTTAAGTATAGAAGCTAGAGCATTTAGAGCTAAGCCAAGAAGGACTTATCCGCCAAGATTAAAGTTTAAGTTTAAAGATTATGTAGCTTTAATATTATTGATTGTTGTATTTGTTTATTTTGCAGGTTATTTGTCTTCATAGTTGATTTCGATAATTTTGGATTGTAATACTCTACGGTTTTTCTGTAAAATTCGCTGTTTTTTAATAATACTTTATAAATAAATTCTGATAAAGTTATAAGGTTTAACTAATTTTTAGAAAATTTTGCAGAAATCTTACGTAACATAATATTAGACGCCTTAACTTTTATTGGTTAAGTAGGTAGTAAAGGTTAAAAAGATGGAAAATATGATTAAGGCAATGAAATTTGTTGGAAGAAATAAAATTAAGTTGGAAGGCTTGACGGAATTAGACAAGTTAGTTTTTAAGTTTATTAATCTTCTACAGGAACATACGAGTTATGTTATTGTTAGTGGTTATGTGTCTATTCTATTAGGCAGGTCAAGGTCTACTGAGGATGTAGATATCTATATAAACGAGATGAGTAAGGAAAAGTTTTCTAGATTATATGGGGAGATAATTAAAAATGGTTTCTGGTGCTTGAATTCCGAAGATTTAGAGGATGCGTATTCCTATCTTAAGGATGGATTAGGTTTGAGGTTTGCTGAAAAAGGAGAGTATGCACCAAATTTCGAGGTTAAATTTGCTATTAAAGGTATAGACAAGGAATCTTTAAAGGAATTTATAACTGTGACAACTGAAATAGGAGATTATAAAATCTCAACTCTGGAGAGACAGATTGCTTTTAAAAAATATTATCTTGCATCTTATAAGGATGTTGAGGATGCTAAGCACTTGGAGGATACATTTAAAAATAATATCGATTATAATAAGATAGAAGAATATAGAAAACGAATTAAAAATGAGAAAGCTTAAACCCGGGAAGACTAATCAAGAGGATAGGAATAATTTTATAGAGTATTGGGCAGAGTATATACGGGAAACTCCTGATGAGGTCTGGAAAAAACAACAGAACTTCTTAATAAAAGGGCATATTGAAACTGCAAGAAGAGCGAAGTTTTTATCTGTTAAACAGTATTTAAAGATTAAAGGAGAACCCTGCAGTAGATAGTTTTAAAAGTTTAATTTTTAGTTAGTTTTTATGCTAATTGGAATTATAGGAAAACCATCATGCGGAAAATCAACGTTCTTTAAGGCAGCTACTTTAGCAAATGTTGAAATCTCTCCTAGACCTTTTACAACCATAAAGCCGAATCATGCTATGGGATTTGTTAAAATAGACTGCGTTGAGAGTTTTTTTAAAGTTAAATGTAATCCTAGAGAAGGCTATTGTATAAACGGAAAAAGATTTGTGCCTGTAGATTTATTGGATGTTGCCGGATTAATTGAAGGGGCGTATGATGGAAAAGGTTTAGGGAATCAATTTTTGAATGATTTAAGCCAGGGGGACGCTTTAATACATATAATTGATATAGCTGGAATGACAAATGAAAAGGGTGAAGTTGTTCAAGCATTAAGCCACGATCCATTAAAAGATGTAGAAATGATTGAGAAAGAAGTAGATTTATGGTTTTTTTCTATTTTAGAGAAGGCGTGGGATAAGTTTGTTAGGAAAGTGGTAAATGAAAAGAAAGATATCCGGAAAGAAGTGGCTAAACAATTTTCAGGATTAAAGATTACTGAAGAAATGGTTGAAAAGGCTGTAAAAGTTTTTAAATCTGGAGATCCTCTGAAATGGAGCAAAGATGAATTAAAGCAGTTTTGTTCCATACTAAGAAAATTATCAAAACCTATGCTAATTGCTGCTAATAAAATTGATGTTGAAGGCGCTGAATTAAATTATCATAGACTAAAAGAAAAATATCCTGAATGCAAGGTAATCCCATGCAGTTCTGATTCTGAATTGGCATTAAGAGAAGCTGCAAAATTAAAGTTAATTGAATATATACCCGGAGATTCAGATTTTAAAATAATAGATGAGAAGAAATTAAGTGAAAATCAGAGGAGAGCTTTGGAATCTATAAGAGATAATGTTTTAAAAAAATTTAATTCTACTGGGGTTCAGGAGGCATTAGATTGTGCTGTTTTTGAGCTGTTGAAATATATGGCAATATTTCCCGGGGGGGTTAATAATTTAAAAGATTCTGAAGGAAGAGTAATTCCTGATTGCTTCTTATTGCCTTCAAATTCTACTGCTCTTGATTTTGCTTTTAGAATTCATACGGATATTGGAAAGAGATTTGTTAAAGCAATAGATGTTAAGAAAAAAATGCCATTAGCTAAAGATTATAAATTAAAACATTTGGATGTGATAGAGATTAAAACTAGTTAGCGTGAGATCCTGAATCTTTGGTTTTGATCAAGAGTTTCTATCCTTTCTATTTTGTAAGGTCTATAGAAAGTAAAAAATTTATCTATTGAGGATTTATTTTCCAACTCTTTTATTAAGACTAATCTCTTTTCAAGAGCTGCTGTTATTTCGTGAACTTCTTTTGTGAATAATTGGAAGTCTTCTTCTGACAGACGCATATAGGGGATTGAACGATCTATTTGATCAAACCTTTGAAAGATTTCTGTAAACATTAACGGGGGGAAATAACATACCAGATGGGGATTATTTGTCCATTCTTTTGTGAAATTTATGACTGTTTTAAGGGTTATTGTTTCCGGATCCGGAGTTGCTAATCTTTTGAATTTAAAATAACTCTCTCTGCCTAAATAGCCAATAAGCTCTTCTTTTTCGATGAATTCATATTTAAATGAGGATTGAGGGTCGCCTTTTATCTTGATATGATATATTACTCCGTTGACATCAATGCCAAACATTTCTGCCGGAATAGAAACATTATCATTGACTAAACCTACGAGATTTAAAAAAAGCTCTAGCTGACCCCACTTTATTGGACTTAGCTTTTGCGTTTTTTATCACCTTTTTATTGTTTTTAAAAATTTATTTAGTTCCAAAGTATTTAAAATATTCTTTCTTTCAGCCCATCCTCTTCTTGCAGTTGAGACACCTAAAAATAAAAATCTTAAATGCTCTTTTGCATGAGAGTCTGTGCCTATTGTTAAATTTACTTTATTTTCAATTGCTTCTTTTATCAAATCATCATTTAAATCCAATCTGTCCGGAAAAGCATTAATCTCCAAGGCAACATTATTACTAACTGCGGCTTCATATACTTTATTAAAATCTAAATCATAAGAGTCTCTTTTTAATAATAATCTGCCTGTCGGATGTGCAATGCAATTTACATATCTATTATCCATTGCTTTGCAAACTCTTTTAGTCATGTCTGTTTTGTTTAATGTGAAAGCCCTATGTATTGAGGCTAAGCAGAAGTCTAATTCCTTTAAAACTTCTACTTCGCATTCTACGTTTCCATTTTTGTCTATATCAACTTCCAATCCTTTTAAAATTTTAAAATCCATTAATTTTTTATTTAATTTATCTATTGCTTCTGAATATTTCTTAAATCTTTTTTTATTTAATGCATTTGCAATCTTTAAACTCCCATAATGGTCTGTAATAGCAATATATCTTAAAGATTTTTTTGCTTCTATTGCCATTTCTTCTATAGAGTTTCCACCATCTGAAAAATCTGAGTGCATTTGCAGGTCTGATTTAATATCTTTTAAAGTAACCAGGTTTGGTAATTTATTTTTAATAGAGGCTTCAATTTCACCTTTATCTTCCCTTAATTCAGGCTCAATATATCCTATCCCAAGTAATTTGTATAGCTCTTCTTCTGTTTTTCCACCGACAAATTTTCCTGTTTTTCTGCTGAATAATCCGTATTCATTTAACTTAAAGCCTTTTTTTATTGAAATCTGCCTTAGAGCTATGTTGTGTTCTCTTGAGCCTGTGAAATAATTTAAGGCTGCACCATAACTTTTATCCGGAACAACTCTTAAATCTACTTCAATATTTTCATTTAAGAATACGGCGGCTTTAGTATTCCCCCTTACAATTACCTCTTTTACATTTTCCATATTACAGAAAGTATCAATAACTTTTATGTTGTTAGAGATAACTAAAATATCAATATCTTTTACGGTTTCCTTCATTCTTCTTAAAGAACCTGCAATATCTACAGTTTTTACATCATTAACATTTTTTAAAATTTCTTTTATTGAATCTGCAATTGGCAGGGCCTGAGATAATAAGACACGCTCTGATTTCTTTTTAAAAATATTTAAGCCTTTTAGGATATTCCCCTCTGATTTAAGCCCAAAGCCTTCTAAATCTTTAATTTTGTGCTGCACTATTGCTTTTCTTAAATCACTTATGTTTTCAATTCCTAGCTTTTTGTTTAGGATTTCAGCTTTTCTTGCGCCTAAACCTGGAATATTTATTAACTCTAAAAAATGGGACGGTATTTTTTTCTTTAAAGTTTCATATTCTGTAATTTTTTTAGTTTTTATGTATTCTATAATCTTCTTTGCTATTCCTTCGCCAATGCCCGGAATTTCCTTCAATCCATTTAAACCTTTAGATTCGTATATTTCTTTGACATCATAACCTAAGCTTTCTAAGTTCTGAGCTGCTTTCCTATAGGCTCTTGGCTTCCATTGTATCTTTAAAATATCCAAGATTTCTGCTATTCCATAAAGTAATTTAGCTATTTCTTCGTTTAGCATATATTTAATCAGGATAAAGGATTAATATTAATTTCTAAACTTTATTCCCACCTGTAAAAGTTTCTATTTTTCCTCTTCTGCTCAGGAAATTATTCGCTTTTCTTATTACTTCTTTTGAGTCTTTATAAGAGGCTAAGTTCAATGCTTCCTCGTAAGTGCACCATTTGTAGTTGTCGTGCTCTTTGCTTATTGTCACTTTCGGTTCATTTGTTTTGCACAGATAAACATTAACAATTTTAAAAACTCTATCTTTATCTTTCATATAGAAAAATGTTAATGTTTCCTTGAAGCTTTGTATAAGGGTTAAATCTACAATTCCGGTTTCCTCTTTTATTTCTCTTTTAACTGTATCTATTTCTGATTTTTCTTCTACATTACCTTTTGGAAAGTCCCAGCTTTCATTATACTGCAGATGTTTCTTTTTATACAATAATAAATATTTTATTTTTCCTTTTTCAATCCTGAATAATACTGCGCCTGCTGATTTTTCTGTTGGCATATTGGACCCTATTGCTCCTGTTTGTATTGGTTCTGATTTATTTTTTATACACAGCTGACACATTTGCCGTCCCTATAACATTGGTCGCAAACATGCCTGTTGCATTCCTCACAAATGAACTTTGCGTAACCAACTTCACATTCATTACATTGGACAAATTTCATTTTTCCTCCTTTTTTGCCGTTTTATTTTGTTTTGTCTATTTAAATAACTTTTTGAGTTGAATTTGCTACCCTAAAGTAATATGACAACCTATTTAAAGAAGTTTAGATTTAGGAATTAAAATGAAGCTTGTATTAATTTCTAAACCAAAAAAACCAATTGTGATATGCGGCTTTCCCGGATTTGGGTTTGTAGGGACGATCTCAACAGAATTTTTAATATCTCATTTAAATGCAAAATCTATAGGATATTTTAGCTCAAGTGAATTAAGCCCCATAGCTGCGATTCATCAGGGAAAGATAATACAGCCAATTGAAATTTATTATGATAAAAAATCTAATATTGTAATTGTGCATGCTTTAACACAGGTGAATGGAAAAGAGTGGGATATAGCACTAGCAATTGAAGAGTTAAGCAAACAATTAAATGCCAAGGAGATTATTTGTTTAGAGGGAATAGGGAACCCTAGTTTAACAGAACAAGAACCAAGATCATTTATATTTTCTGGCAAAGATAAAAAGTCAAAATTAACAAAATTAACTGAAGGAATAGTGATGGGGGTTACTGGTGCTTTGGTCTTGAAGTCCAACAGTTTACCTATTACTTGTATTTTTGCTGAGACAAATACTGCAACGCCTGATTCCAGAGCATCTGCTAAAATAATAGAAAGTTTGGATAATTATCTGGGATTAAAGATACCATATGAACCATTGTTGAAAAAGGCGCAACAATTTGAATCTAAGATCAAAGGGATAGTTGATAAAACAAAAAAAGTTAAAGAACAGCAGGAAGAGAAAGGAACTTACTATATGGGTTGAGTAGTATGCATTACTAAGATATTTTTAAAAAGTTATATATTACTAATTTTCTAATTCTCTATCCAATTCTATAGCCTTCTTTTTTAAATCTTTGAAGGTTTTAAAGAAATCTTTTTCTAAATCTTCTAGTAGGTCATTGAAAGAACTTTCCCTTAAAAGATATCTATTATTCTTACTTATTACAAGACCTCTTTCCATAAGGGTGTTTAAGTGATGGATAACTGTTGCCCTTGACAGATGTGATTTTTCTGCTAGATCATCGCTTCTTAGTTTTTTGTCATTTTTAGTAGCTTTAACTAATTCTATAAATATCCTAAAACAGCTTTTTTCCCTGTCTCTTTCATTAAATAATCCTAATGATCTTGAGAACCATTGCAAGTCTGCATTAATATTATTGCCCTCTGGTTTTTTAGTTCTTATTATTAGTATTTTCTCATAGATTTCTTCTTTCATGGTTGATTTAAGGTCAACGTTAGTTTATAAAGTAACCGAATTTCTTTTAGCTGCATTTCATAAATTGTTTTAAATGATTAGAAATTAAAGAAAAAATGGACATATGTTTATGTCATACATATGGTTTAGATTGCAAGCATTATCTTTAAATATATAAAGTTCTTAACATAAGTATGAAAAAGAGAGTGAAAAAAAGATATTATATAAAAGCGAAGAAGAGAAAGATATTTAAAAAAGGAAAAGAGTGGAAATTATTACAAAGATCTAAAATCAGTTTAATTTTGAATACTTATGAAGATATTTTTTCTGGTTTTGATCCAAGACCTTATCATGAAAAGGCATTATCTGATGATTTTTTGCAGGAGGCTAAAAGGGCAAGTATAGATAAAGAAGATGTAGGTTTGGAATTTCTTGTTCCTAAAAAATTAAGAAATTTTAATAGTGAAGAACAAATAAAGAAGAGATTGAAAGAACACTTCAGGAAGCATCATAATTCAATTAATCTGGAAGTAAGTAAAATAAAAAGAAAGGGCTGGTATTTTGCATTTGGGGGGCTGGGTATGATAATTTTAGCTGCTTTTTTATCTTCTTTAGGGTCATCTAATTTAATAATACATTTTTTTACTGTTTTATTTGAAGCTGGTGGGTGGTTTACTGGCTGGACTGGATTAGATCAAATATATTACACAGCAGGAAACAAGAAACCTGATTTGGAGTTTTATAAAAAGATGTCTAAATGCAAGATTATTTTTTTAAGCTACTAAAGATTTAAATATGCATAAATAATTTTATTTTTATGGTGTATATCTCTTTAATATCTAAAAGTATGATATCTTCTTTAGGGGTGGTTATAGTAAGTATTATTGGTTTATTATTATCCTTGTATTCTTGTTATGTTGAAATAAAATCTAAAAATAAAAATTATAAGGCTGTTTGCGATATAAATAATAAAATCTCCTGCACCAAGGCTTTTAATAGCCATTATGGAAAGACCTTTGGGATATCTAATTCTTTTTATGGAATGATATTTTACATTATTGTGTTTTTATTGAGCTTTTATAGTATGACTTATGTATTTTATTTATCTTTAATAGCTGTTTTAGGTTCAATATATCTGGCTTATATATTATATTTTAAGGTTAGAAGCTTTTGTTTAATCTGCAACAGTATTTATTTAGTTAATATTTTATTATTGGTTTTTAGTTATTTGGGATTGTAATCTTTTATTTGTTTATCTTCCTGTATCACTTTAGACATCTCTATTACCAGACGACACATTTGTTGAACATATACTAAAAGCCTATTTTGGGAAGGGTTGATTATTTTTACCCATTCTTTTTCTACTTCTAGTTCCCTTTTCCAATCAGGAACAGGCACATTATATACTCTTTTAAATTCGCCTAATTCTCCGCAAGCTTTAATTCTTTTTGCTAGGCCTTCAAGTATCATTCGGTCAGCTTTTTCAATTCTTTGTCTTAATTCTTCTAAAGTTGGTTCTTTTGGGATTGTATCCTTTGGAAGTTCTACTTGGTGATTGAATCTTGGTAATATGGCTAAAAGACTATCAAAATAGTTGCCTATTGTATGAATAACACAGCTAAAATAAGGAGTATAGTTGTTTTTACCCATTTTTTTGAACGATTTAATTGAATATAAAAGGCTTCTGAACCTGTGTTTTAGAATTTAATTTAAAGATGAAGTTTATGACGTGTTAGTGGTCAAATCCAGCTAAACGAAAGGTTTATAAAGGGTTGATATTATCTAGACTATGTTGATTTAAGGTCAACAAGAAAACTAAGAGTAATTGTATTAAAAAATGACTAAAAACCCACAAAAATTAAAGGATTTAGAAAGAGAGAATGAAAACATAGACTTAGATAAGAGGAATAAAGAGTTGACTGAAGAATTAGAAAAACAAAACAATGAGTTAAAGAATACAATAGAGCATTTGCAGAGATTACAGGCAGAGTTTCAGAACTATCAAAAGAGGATTGAATGCCAGGTAAGGATGCATAAAGAATATGCTGCATTTGATTTAACATTTAAGTTGCTGAATGTTATGGATGATTTTGAGAATGCTATTAAAAATTTACAAGTTGAGGATGAAGAGATTGTAAAAGGTGTGAAAATGATATTTAATAATCTGAAAAAAACATTGGAAGATCATGGTTTAAGGGAGATTAAATCTGTAGGGGATAAGTTTGATCCATTTAAGCATGAACCAATACAAAAAGTAAATGTGGATGGTAAAAAAGATGGTGAGATTGTTGAAGAGATACAAAAGGGGTATATGTTTAAGGAAAAACTATTGAGGCCATCTAGAGTTAAAGTGGCTTCGGGAGAGCTTTTCTTAAGAGAAAACTTCGGAAAAGAAATAAAAAAGAAAGAAGAGATTTTGGGGGGAAAATAAAATGGCAAAGATCATAGGTATAGATTTGGGCACTGCGAATTCTGCAGCTGCTGTTATGCAAGGGGGGAGACCAGTTATAATTCCAAGCGCTGAGGGTGCTTCATTATATGGCAAGGCATTTCCATCTGTAGTTTCATTTACAAAAGATGGACAAGTTTTAGTTGGAGAGCCTGCTAGAAGAATGGCAGTTTCAAATCCAGAGGCAACAGTGATGGCTGCCAAGAGAAAAATGGGCACAAGTTTTAAGTATAAAATTCATAATAAAGAATATACCCCGCAACAGATTTCTGCTTTTGTATTGCAAAAAATCAAGAAGGATGCTGAACAGTTCTTAGGTGATAAGATTGATAAGGCAGTTATAACTGTGCCTGCTTATTTTGATGATGATCAGAGACAGGCTACGAAAGATGCCGGGACTATAGCGGGATTAGAGGTTGTAAGGATTGTAAATGAGCCAACTGCTGCTTCATTAGCATTTGGTTTGGATAGACAAGACAAAGAGGCTAAAATATTAGTATTTGATTTGGGTGCAGGAACATTAGATGTAACTATAATGGAATTTGGTGATGGAGTATTTGAGGTTAAATCCACTTCAGGCGATACGCAATTAGGCGGAACAGATATGGATGCTGTGCTGATGAAATTTATAATGGGGGAATTTGAAAAACAAACTGGAATTGATTTGAATGAAGATGCTACTGCAGTTCAAAGAGTAAGAGAAGCTGCTGAAAAGGCTAAAATAGAATTATCAACAGTTTTAGAGACTGATATTAATTTACCATTTGTATCTGGACAAAAGCATTTACAATTAAAATTAACTAGGGCGCAATTAGAAAAATTAGTTTCACCAATAATTGAGAGATGCAGAAAACCTGTTGAGCAGGCAGTAAAAGATTCTAAATTAAGCTCAAAACAGATTGATAAAATAATTTTAGTTGGCGGGCCTACAAGAATGCCGATTGTAAGGCAATTTGTGGAGAAAATTACTGATAAGAAACCTGAGGGCGGAGTAGACCCGATGGAATGTGTTGCAATGGGCGCAGCTATTCAGGCAGGGGTTTTAGCTGGAGACGTGAAGGATATCTTGTTATTAGATGTAACTCCTTTAACATTAGGAATTGAAACCTTAGGCGGAATAAAAACACCATTGATACAAAGAAATACTACAATACCGACTAAAAAATCTCAGATATTTTCAACTGCTGCAGATAATCAGCCTGCTGTAACTGTAAATGTTTTGCAGGGTGAAAGAGAAATGGCTACAGACAATAAATCTATTGGGAGATTTGAACTTACTGGAATTCCGCCAGCGCCAAGAGGTGTGCCTCAGATTGAAGTTACATTTGATATAGATGCAAATGGAATAATTCATGTAACTGCTAAAGATTTAGGAACAGGAAAAGAACAGTCTATACGGATTACGTCTACACAAAAACTAGACAAGAAAGAAGTTGAAAGAATGAGAGAAGAGGCTGAAAAGTTTGCTGAAGAGGATAAGAAAAGAAAAGAATTGATTGAAATTAAAAACAATGCAGACACTTTAGTCTATTCAACTGAAAAATTGTTAACCGATTATAAAGATAAGATTGATCAGGAAACCAAAGACAAGATTGAGCCTAAATTAAAAGAGCTGAAAGAAGCTATTAAATCAGATAATGTTGAGGATATTAAAGAGAAATTATCTGAATTAGAAAAAGTTGCCCAGGAGATAGGAACTAAGATGTATCAGGAGGCTAACAAATCAAAGCAAGAAAATCCTGAGAATGAAAATAAAAATGGAAAAGTGTATGATGCGGACGCAGAGGAAGTAAAATAAAAATGGCAGAGATAATTAAATTTCCTGGAAACATAGAAACATTAGATGCACATACACATCCGGTTTTTACTCCAGGGGAGTTTAAATTAAAGGATTTAGTTGATGTTTGTATCTCAAATGGGGTTAGTTGTATTGGCATAACTAATTTTCCAAGGCCTGGCAAGCCAGACTTTAGATATTTGGATTTTTCAAGTAATCTTATGAAACCGATGCATAATAGAAATGGAAGAAGTTATGAGGTAGTAGCTAAACAAGCTGGATGGTTTGCAGTCTCTAGAAAAATAGATGGTGTTGAAGATATTGTTCAATTTTATCAGGGGCAGGAGGTCCCAACAGAAAAAGGGCATATTTTATTTTTTGATTTGCCACGTCAGATTCCGATTAATAAACCTACTTCAATGGAGGAAGCTATAAAAATGGCTAAAGATCAGGATGCAGTTGTAATTGCAGATCATCCTTATACTGAAGTTTGGGGGGGAATGGGGAAAAGAATGTTAGATGAACATCTTGATGAATTTGATGCAATAGAGTGGAACGCACAATGTATAAATTTACTGCCCGATAAATATAAAAATTTTGTTATGTCAATGTTTTCTAAAAAAATACCATTTAGGTTTTTAAGAGATGCTTATCAGGAAAGATCTAATATTCTTGCCGAGGTTTTTGCTGAAATACATAAAAAACCATTGATAGCAACTTCAGATACCCATATGTCAAGATTACTTGGAATTGGCGGAAATGCATCGCAGATAGGTCTTGGAAGTATTTCATTTGAAAATCCTAATGGGAAGGGCAATCGGCTTGAATCCGGGGATTTAAGACAAATATTAAGTTCTGAAAATTATAGGAATCATATGGTTCCTATTTCAAGAAAAGAGTTTTTAAAGTGGGCAATACCAAACAGATTAAATGCTCTTTTGGAAATATGTGGTTTACCCTCTGGGGAATATTAATACAATAGTTTTAAAAATTAAAGCTTTAGTTAAAAAAGATGACAACTAAAAAAGATTATTATGAGATTTTAGGCTTAAGTAAAAATACTTCTAAAGAGGAAATAAAGAAAGCATATAAACATTTAGCAAAGAAATATCATCCTGATTTGAATAAAAGCAAAGAAGCTGAGGAAAAGTTTAAAGAAATTTCAGAGGCTTATGCTGTTTTATCTGATGATACTAAAAGACAAACTTATGATCAGTTTGGACATGCGGGGTTTGATCAAAGATATTCGCAAGAAGACATATTTCGAGGAGCGGATTTTGAATCTGTTTTCAGAGATTTTGGATTTAATGATTTTACGGATATATTCAATATATTTGGCGGAAGACACGGTTTTGGACATCAAAGAAGAAAGGAAACAAGAGGCAATGATTTAAGATATGATTTAACAATCTCATTTCCAGAGGCTGCTTTAAGCGTTGAAAAAATTTTAGAGCTTAATAAATTAGAATCTTGCAAGCATTGTAATGGGACTGGCTCGGAGACTAAAGAACTAATTAAATGTTCAGATTGCCAGGGAAGCGGACAGAAAAGAGTTCAGAGAAGAACACCATTTGGATATTTCACTTCTATAACAAACTGCAGATCTTGTGGTGGTGAAGGCTTAATGATTGAAAAGGTTTGTAAGAAGTGTAATGGGAGTGCACAAATTGAAGTTGAGAAAAAAATTAAAATTAAAATTCCACAAGGCGTTGAACCCGGAAGTATGTTGAGAGTTAAAGGTGAGGGTGAGCCTGGATTTAATGGGAGAGAATCTGGAGATTTATATGTTGTGATAACTATTGAATCGCCTAAAAAGTTAAATGATAAACAGAAAAAATTATACAAAGAGCTGTTGAAACTGGAAGAGAATGGATTTTTTGGAAAGATTTTTTAGTAGAAATTATTTTATCAGGTTTTTTAATCTATTTGTCTTTTTAATTCTTTTACAGACTAGTTTTCGTTTAAACATTCAGGCTGTTCCATAATTATTTTTGCCCACTCATCTCTTGTTTTGCATTTTGGCACGACCTTTTTTGTAAGATTAGCAATCGGGCGATGTTGCCAGTATACATTTTTGGTAATTGCGGGGTAACCTGCGCTGTTATGTCTGGGTGAGCGGAGCGAAAGGCTGTAAGACAGGGTTCGACCGAAGGGGGAAAGTAGAATTTTCAATTTTAATTATAAATAATCTTCCGAAGGAAGCTAACTTTTTAGTCAGAAACTCCCCTACTATGTTGGGGTTTGGGGTGGGCAAGGAAAAACAAAGATTTATTTTAGTCAGCACCAAATAATCTTTTAAACCAATTAAGAATTTTCTGAATAAATCCTTCAGAAATACATTTTCCAGAAACACAAACATTTGAAGAACATTCAAAGTTATTATCACATACCGAATCTGATTGTGATTGAAATACAAATGTTTTACCTTCCGAACAAAACTCTCCACCCTTTCTGTATCCAAGAGGATAGCAAGTAGTTTCTTTTAAACAACCATAACAAAGATTTGAAATTACTTGTGGATTTTCTTCTTTAACAGTTTCTGGAATATCTATTTGTATTGGTCCTGTTTCTTCACTAGGCTCAACTTTGGATAGAATAGACCATTGTGATTCTCCATTAAAGTATTTTAAGCTTACAACTCCACACATTGCGTCATTAGGAATATTATATGTTGCAGACTTATGCACTGCACCATTTTGGTCTTTAAATTGAATAAAAACATCATAATTCAATGGCAATGCACCTGTTAAATAATGTTCTTCTCTGAAATTAGAATTTCCACCCCCATTATATCCCTCGCTATTTTTTAACTTATACATCACATCAAAACTAGCAGATAAATCTGATTCTATTGAAATATCTGCGTTTGGATAAGCATAGACTTTACCCATATCTATTTCACTCTGCCCAAAAACATCTTGAACATTAGGTTGAGAATCAAATTTTTCTTTTATTAAAGCTAATTTATAAGTCTGTTCTAATTGTCCATTTCCCCATACTTGATAATCCTTTTGTAATCCAATATTCCCAGACCAGCCATGACAATTATCTAGAAAAGTCCACGAACCCATATAATCTGAACTTACCGTAAATTCAAAATTTCCATTGCTATCCGTTATAACTTCTTTAGGGGAAAATTCGTAAGCGCTATTTAATTTTGCACTACCTATTGGAGTGTTTGTCATTTGGTCAACCAATTGACCTTTTAATTTTATGATATTATTTCCTACGCCACATGTTAAAGGTTCTTCAGTTGCAGGATTTTTCTGTTCTGGTGAAAGAGATGTTCTTGCTAGATGTTCTGGAACTAATGCTTGTTTATAAATTAAATCAGGCCATCCATGCCCGTGATTGCTATTTGCGTAATAACTAGAACCATCTTCGGCAATCCAGTAATATTCCCCATAAGTAGAATTTCCAGCAGGAGTTGAAGCAGACAAATAAATTTTTCTTTCATTTCCAGCACCATCAGTTAGAACAACGTTTGTTTCTGGCCTTTCCCATGAGAACTCAACCCAAACTGCACCAATTTTTAAGTCTTCACAATTTTTATTTTCAAAACCCATCCACTGCCCTTGTTGATAAGAACCTAAATTATATTGTGCACTTATTTGGTAAACACCAATTCCTAAATTAGCGACATCAGAAGGATTTACAGACTTTATTTCTTTGATAGTTCGGAGAATCATCGGATTTTCCGCAGCAGAAACAAAACTCGCTAATACAAATACTAAAAGAAATGTTAAAATAAATTTTTTATTCATCTTAATATATGCATTTCAGAACATATTTATAAATCTTTGTTTTTCGTTTTGTTTTTTTTCGCACGAGCAAAACGAGTGCGAGGTGGTGGGGGTGCTTCTGACTTTTTTTCGTCGGTAAATTGAAAATCCTATTGCTGATAACACCGGCATTAACAGAAGTTTCTAGAGCGAAACGGAAGAAATTTGGGAAACCAAACTGCAACGAGGTTTCCGTTAAATTCCTCAGGCTGTCACATAATTATTTTTGCCCACTCATCTCTTGTTTTGCATTTTGGCACGACCTTTTTTGTAAGATTAGCAATTGGGGGATGTTGCCAGTATACATTTTTTGTAATTGCGGGACAGCCTGCATTGTTTTCCATAGGAAGATCTTTCAGAAAGTGAACTGTTTTGAAGGATTTTAGAAAATTAAAAGAACAAAAAACTTTAGTAATCCAATAGCTTACAGGCAACAATAAACCTTTTAAAAGTTATTGTATAAGCGAATTTATGATATGTTTAGGAATAGAAAGCACAGCTCATACATTTGGAGCTGCAGTTGTGTCTTCAAAAGGAACTGTTTTAAGTGATGTTAGAGATATGTATAAAACAATAGAAGGTGGAATAATACCCATAGAGGCTGCAAAACATCATGAAAGAGTAAAAAATGAAATAATAAGAAAAGCTATTGAAGAGTCTAAAGAAAAGAAGATAGATTTTATAGCTTATTCAAGAGGCCCCGGATTACCGCCATGCTTAAATGTTGGCTTTAAAGCTGCAAAAGAATTATCTGAAGATTTAAAAGTTCCATTAATCCCAGTAAATCACGCTGTTGCGCATTTAACTTCTGGCCTATTATTCACAAATGCAAAAGATCCGGTTTATATTTATGTTTCTGGTGCAAATACACAGATTATTGTTTTAGAAAATAAAAAATATAGGGTTTTAGGAGAAACTTTAGATACAGGATTGGGAAATGCATTGGATAAATTTGGAAGAGGTATTGGGTTAGGATTTCCTGCAGGGCCACTAATAGAAAATTTAGCTAAATCCGGAAAATATTATAAATTACCATATACTGTTAAGGGGATGGATTTAGTTTTTTCCGGGATTGTAACCAAGGCCGTGAATGATTTTAAGAATAAAAAAATTTCAAAGGAAGATTTATGCTTTTCAATGCAGGAAACTTTATTTTCAATGTTGACAGAGGTTTCTGAGAGAGCATTGGCACATACGAGAAAAAGTGAATTATTATTAATCGGGGGGGTAGCTGCAAATAAAAGGTTAGTTGAAATGCTAAACATAATGTGCAGAGAAAGAGATGCAAGATTTTGTTCTGTTCCATTGCAATATTCAGGAGATCAGGCTGTGATGATTGCATGGCAGGGAGTTTTAGAATTTAACAAGACAAATAGAAAGTTAGGGTTTTATCCGCATGAAAGATTAGATCAGATAGATGTTGATTGGTGAGGTGATAGGGGATAATAAATGTTAGAAGAAGAGTTAAGTTTTCAAGGGGATAAATTTTTTAGCGAAGGAAAATTTAGTGATGCTGAAGGTATTTATGGAGAATTAATTGATGACTTTTCAAGATTTTTCAGTTTAGGTGTGATGCATTTTTCTTTAGGCGAGGATCATTTAGCTTTTAAAAATTTTAGTAATGCATTTGAGAATGCTTCTGGAGATGAAAAAATACTTGTGGGGTATGCTAAGGGGAGAACATTATATGAACTTGGCGATTATAAAAATGCTAAAATAAATTTAGAAAATGTTTTAGATGATTTAAATGGCGATGTAAAAGAAGATGCAGAAAGAATGTTAAAAAGAATGAAGTTTGGTTTTTTAAATAAAGTCTTTGGCAAAGCGAAAAATTTAGCAGTAAATAACCCTCATTATTCTTTACTTGCTGTTTTATCCGGAAGTTTCATAGGTTATATTTCTCAATTTGATTCACCTTCTGGACATTTTGATGATAATATTCTTTCTTTTCCATTTATTTCCAGTTTTTTAGCTTTTTCAGTTTTAAATACAATTTCTAAAAGATCCAGCAGACAGAAGAGGAGAGGTGTTAAATTAGACAGCTTATTAAAAGAAGGAAAAAAATATAAAAATCCTAATCCTTTTCTTAAAGATGCGGGCAGAGAATTTATTAATTTTAGTTTAAATCAGATGCAGCCATTAACGGTTTATTCTTTGGCTACTGTATTACACTCGCATGATCTTGGTGTAGTTTTAGGCTTGATAGACACAGCCGGATGGTGGGCTTGGAATAAATATAAGGATGAAAAAGGTAAACTTTTGAATATTACATTAGAGAAACTTGCAGATTATTCAATACCAATAGGAATTGCAACTTTGCCATTAGCTGCGGTTACAATGAATATTTTTGATTTAAAACCCTCAAGAGGGGTATATTATCTTCCTTATTTAGTTTATTTGGGTTTGAAAGCCTCTGTTGAAAGAGATTTATTTAAGAAAAGCAAGAATACAATTGAGGGATTATTAGGTAAAATAAATAAGATTTCATTATTAGGGGGATTAATAAGCGCCGGGGTAATAGAAAAATTACATATTAACCAATTTTTTAGGTTAAATGAAACAGATAACGGATTTATAGATTATCAAACTCCAGATATCAGCTGGTTTTTGGAGATGACTGCAATTTCTGCGTTCTTTTTAAAAAGTTCTTTAATTTCAATAGCTAATCAAGAATTTAAATCTACTGATAATAATTTTTCTATAAAAAATTTAATTTCAAAACCATTTTTGCATTACCCTTTAACTGTTGGAGTTTTAAGTGGTGTTTATGGATTAGTTAGTGCAGCAAATCAACAAGGGGTTAGCTTGAATGAATTAAGTTTTCATGAAAATATGACTCATTTTTTGTTTTATAGTATTGCAGGATCTTTAGGAAGCAGTTTTGCCGGAAGTTTATTTAATGGAATAAGAAATTTACCGGATTACATTAAATATTATCGTAATAAAATTAATGGAAATTTAGAAGAAGCAATTAAATTTTATAGAAGAATAGTTTCAAGACCTTGTTCAATGTTTGTGAAGAAGAGCAGATGTTTACATTTAGGGGGGTTATTGGCTGAAAATGGAAGAATGGAAGATGCTTTTCTTGTGTTAAAAAAGGCTGATGATATTGATGTTAAGAGTATAGGGTTTTTTAGAAAAATGTTAAATGTGTTTACTTTTAGTAATCTTGAAGGCAAACCGGATCTGGAAAACAAAAGAAGATTAGCAATTTTGTATTCTGGATTAGGCAAAAAAGAAAAGGCAAGAGAGAGATGGAAGGAATGTTTATCTTTAGCAGATGACCTTTTGCATAACTGCCTTTATGCTGAATTTTTGAGTAAAAATGGTTTTGAAGATGCTGATGAACAATGGCATGAAGTAATTAAATTAATATCTAATAGGCATTTTGAAATTGAAGGTTTGGATTCAACGCATGTTGTTAAGCATGTCAGGGGAGAACTTTTAGATTATGTTTTGAAATTTAATGGCAGAGAAGAATTGAGAAGAGAATTAGATATAACTTCCAGATTAGCTTTAGCTGTAAGAGATCATCCTGAATTTTTAGCACCAGATCCTTTAACTGTTTTTCAGGATAGAGATGACTGGGTTTTAGCTACTAAATATAAAAAACATAAGGAAATTGATCTGGATGATCTTACACAATTAAAGAAGGTTGTTGAATATATGCATTTGATTTATTCTTTTAAAGAAGGAGATTTTAAGAGTAGGGAAGAAGAAGTTGTTACATTAACTAAAATAAATAAATTTACAAAATTGTATTCTGATAAAAGATTTGCTGATTTAGCTAATTTATCTCTTGAAATGGCAAGACCTTATCTTAATGGGGTTGCGGTTATAAATACTGATCCTAATCCTCTTAACTGGGGCGTAGTTTCCGAGGATAATCGTGATAAATTATTTAGATGTGATTTGGAACCGAAAGAGAGTTGGCATCCTTTTATGGATGTTTATTGTTTGCTTGGATTTTCTAAATTATCTATGGAACAAAAATATGAAATCGCTGAATATTATATATCAGGGTTTGATAGGTTTAAAAGAAAAGAGCTTAGTGAAGCTGGTTTAGGTGGCCAAGTGAGTGTTTCTGCTTTGAGAATGGTGCAAATAATCCCAAATTTATTGGATCCGAGAAGAAAAACCAGAGAGTGGGAAATTGATGGGGTCTTATTTTCCCTGAGACAATCCTTGGAAACTGCAGAAGAGAATAAACTAGCTGATGTTAGTAGAATAAACAGGTCTTTAGATTATACTTATGAATTAGAGGGATTAGGGAAAAAGGTTATTGTAAATTAACAGCAACAAAATTTGAAGAGAAATTATCTAACCTATCTGCTATTTTTAATAAATAGGCGTAGACTACTGTTTCATCTTTGGTTAATTTATTTTCATAATTAATTAGATTATCTTTAAGTTTTTTAATATCTGAAGTTATTTCTTCAAGTTTATTTATATCGAATTTATATAATAGTTCATAATAAACTTTGAATTTTTTAGATATATCTTCTAATAAATTTAATATGTCTTTGTTTAGCTTAACATTTTCTTTGTTACTGAAATATTTTATTAAGTCTTTATATTCGTCTGCTATTTTTTCTAAATTCCAAGCAATTACATAAAAGAAACTTGTTTTAATGTAATTCTTATAACCAAATTTTATTAGCAATCTATGACAGTAATCAGTTAGTTGGTTATTAGATACTTCAAGCATTAATGAATCTTTTAGTTTTGATAGTTGCCCTTCTTTAATTAATTTTGCAGTTGTCTCGGCAAGATTCAACGTAATCAGAAATGCTCTTCTTAAGATGGAATCGAATTCTTCTTCTGATTCGTTGGAAATTTTCTTTAAAATAGTTTTTTCTCCAGTTTGTTCTGATATTACAAAGCCGATAAACAAATTTTTGAAGATCCTATTGATATCCTCTAATTGACTATTCTCGTGTCTTATATTTACAATATCATAACCCACTTTATTAGGCATACCAATAAGCCTTTGGATTGTTCTTTCCGATAATCCACTTATATCAACTGTAGTTTCTAATTCTGTTTTATTTTCATTGGTTCTTATTTTTAATTCTGAGCCCTGCTCTTCTACTTCTAATTCAACGCCTTTTTGGATATTAAAATGCTTGCACCATTTACTAGGCAATGATATCATTAATGTGCTTGGGCCTATTTTAGCTACTTTTCTTTTCATTAAAATGGCTATAGTTCTAAGATATTTAAATCTTTGCTAAAAATTATAATGTTATAATCAATTATAATAATATATTAATCGGATTAATATAAATCTTTCACTTTTTCTGTAATAATTCCAATAAAATTGAAAAAATAATAAAAAAGTTGGAATTTCGGAGGTAAAAATGAAAAAATCTGATATATTATTAACGGTAAGTTTAAGGAAAGATGCAAGAACAAGCCTGACAAATATAGCAAGGAAAACCAATATCCCTATATCTACGCTATATGAGAAGTTAAAGGCCCAGAGAGGCGTATTGTTTAAGAAATTTACTGCAATACTTGATTTTAATTGTTTGGGATTTGTGACAAGAATTAATGTGGTATTAAAAACTGTAATAGGGAAGAGGGAGGGAATGTTAAATTATTTAGTAAGCCATCCAAATATTAATAATGTTTATAGGATTAATAATGGATATGACTTTCAGTTTGAGGCAGTTTTTAGGAATTTGAAATCGCAGGAGGATTTCATGGAGGAGTTTGAGAGTTTGTTTCCAATTAAGAAGAAGGAAGTGTTTTATGTGATAGATGATATTAAGAGAGAAGGGTTTTTAGAAGAATGCGATGTTCTAAATTAATCTTTTTCTTTTTTTAATTATTTATTAGTGGTTAGTAATATTTATAAATAAGATTATTTGATACTATATTTGGTGTATATTAGTTAACAATAAAAATTGGAGGATGATTTTGATGAGAAAAATTATGATATTATTTTTTACGATTTTAAGTGTTGTTGTTTTGAGTTCTTTTGTTTCTGCAGGATTTCTTGATTATTTAACTGGTAATTTAGTTAAAAAATCCGTAGATACTTCAGTAGAAATAAAATGTGTTTTTGATGGTGCGACTTCTTCACAAACATGTTGGGATGGAAATAGTATGGCTAATGGATTTTCTTGTCGAAGCATGAGAAATGATTTTGAAAGTTGTGTAATTAAAAATGTTAATCTTAGACAAGGTGCAAAACTTATATGGTCAAGCACATGCAGCGTAGTCCGTTCCGATACGACTGAAATGGGCAAAGATAATGTTGCAAATTTTGTATGTAAAAAACAAACTGCACCTAAACCTGCACCTGCACCTAAACCTACACCTACAGTTGAAATTAAAGAGGATGTTACCTGCAAATTTACCGGAGCTATAGTCCAACAAAGATGTGTATCTAAAAAAGGGAGTTGTGAGAGCAATGCAACTGATTTTACGAGTTGTATTGTTAAGAATATAAAGGGTAAGAAAAATGAAAAGATAATATGGAGCAGTAATTGTAATGATAAGAAAACAACTACAGTTATTGGGGGGACAAAGAGAGCAGAGTTTGATTGTAGATGTATAGATAGTGATGGTGGAGTAAATCCATTTGAAGCCGGATCAACAACTGCACAAGATGGTAGTGGAGATCAAGATGTATGTTCGGATGTTGTGTTCCCCGGTAGAGGTTTGATAGAGCGTTTTTGTGATCAAGGAACTACTAAATTTGAGACGCAAATATGTCAGACTGGATGTGAAACAACTAATAAAGGTGGGCAATGTAAGGCTGTATCTACAAGACCTGAGTTGAGTGGTGTTGCAATAACCAACAGTGCAGGAAGTGCAGTTACAAATTTAGAGGCTAATATCAACTTTGAGATCAGAGGTAGTGCAAAAAATAATCCATTTGAGCATTTTGTTAGTGTAAATATACCTCAAGGATGCGCATTCAATGATACTGAAGTTTCTCCCGGAACTGATGAATACATAGATGATAATGGAGGGGATGGTAATATAACAAAGACTTTCCCTGCCGGAACATTAGAACATGCATTTAGATTTGCATCATTTAGTTGTAGCCTTAGTGGGAATAAAAACTTTGAAGTAAAATTCCTGGATAAGCTTGGAAGATTATTAGACACAAAAGTTGTAATAGCTAATATAACTACTGTGACTAAAGCTAGTTGGATATGTAATGATAATATCCAAATGACTGGAAAGAGTCAGACTCATGTGTCTGCTACATTATGGTTGCAATACGCAGCTAAATCATGTGAAGGGCATTGTGATGCTGAAAATGTATGTGGGGTAAAGGCAAATAGCTTTGCATTAGGATAACTTCCCTTTTTCTTTTTTTTAATTATTTATTAGTGGTTAGTAATATTTATAAATAAGATTTAACGCTGTTTAAATTAAGTTAAAAGAGGATGATTTAATGGCTGAAAATAAGAACGCTTTAAGATATTTAATTATTATTTTTTTGGTTATTTCTTTGTTCATTTATTTCGTAGATTTTCAAAATTTTTCAAGTAAGTCAGTTACAGGAGATGTTGTTCTTGAAAAAGAAGCTAAGCAACAAACAAAAGATAATGGTGTTAAGGGAGGTAGTCGACATGAAACAAAAGGTGCTAAAGAAGAATTAAAATCAATGGGTTATATTATAGAATTTAAAGGTAAGCCTTTGTTAGCTAAAGCAGAGACAGTGGAAACTGCTGTAATAAAGAGAGAGCAGGGGGTAGCAGTTACAAGAGCTAAGAAATCAACAATAGCGTCTGAAGTTAAGACTGTGGAAAGGCCAGTGCTTACGAAATCTCAATTAATACAGGAACATGCAAATGCAAAGAAAGATATTTTAAATAAACTAGGTAAATCTAATTTAATTTCAGGAAATGCTGTAGGCGGGGGAGAAAAGAGCATAATACTGGGGGAGTATTATAACACTTTTAATGGTCTTGCTTTAGATATTTCTGAGGTAGAAGCTAAAAAATTATCTACTTTGTCTTCTGTTAAAAATGTTTATCCAAACTATGAGGTTAAGGCTCTTTTAGTTGATTCTGTTCCTTTAATTAAGGCTGATCAGGTATGGAAGCTGGATGCTGATGGAAATAATTGTTTGGAATCTGGAAAAGAATGTTTAACTGGAAAAGGAGTAACTATCGGAATTATTGATACTGGTGTGGATTATACACATGAAGATCTTGGTGGATGCCCTACGAAACCATTAAATTATAATGCGGCTGCAAAAATATGCAGTGAATCTCCTTGCGTAGCTGATGAGTCTTTGATTGGGGGAAGAGACAATATTGATTGGGGGAATGAACCAAATCAACCAAATACTATAGACATCAGGTGTAAAGATGGCATTGCTGGGGTATATAAGCAAGACGAATCTATAGAAAGCATTAGTGTTGAAAATTTAAATGGGGGAAGATTTGGACAGGGCGATGCTGTCAAGGTAAATGTGAAGGTCTATTGTTGGGGACCTTATGACAAGTTGAATTTAGTTTATCAAAATGAAGACAAAATTAAGGTTTTGGAATCTGTTAATTGTAATGGTGAACAGCAATTTGAGGAGTTTAATTTTAATGTAACTCTTGATAATGTTGATGGTTATCATGTGATAAGAGCTTCTTTTGTATATGGGGGAGGTTTAAGCCCCTGTGGAATTGGACCTTATGATGATAATGATGATGTTGTTCTTGAAGTTAACCGCCCAAGTATTCCACAACAACCAGAATCAGGACCTTGCGATAAGGTAATTGGTGGTTATGATTTTGTGAATGATGATACTGATGCGATGGATGATCATGGGCATGGGACTCATGTGGCAGCTACTGCTGCTGGAAAAGGAAAATTAAATGGTATTGCTCCAGATGCTAAGATTTATGCTTATAAAGTATTGAATAGTTTTGGTAGCGGGAGCTTTGCTGGTGTAATGGCAGGAATTGAAAGAAGTATGGATCCAAATCAAGATGGAGATTTTTCTGACCATCTGGATATTATAAGTTTAAGTTTAGGGGCCGGTTGTGGGAGATATGGTTTATTTTGTGGTCCGGATGATCCTATGTCCAAAACAATAGACACTGTTGTTGATAATGGTGTTGTTGCAATAATCGCTGCTGGTAATTCTGGATACTGGGGAATTGGAACAATTGGAACTCCTGGAACTGCTAGAAAGGCTATAACTGTGGCGGCTAGTGATAAATCTGATAATGTTGCACCTTTTAGTTCAAGAGGACCTATTATTTGGAATGATGAATATGGGCAAACTAGATATTTGATGAAACCAGATGTAACAGCGCCAGGTGTTGATATTTGTGCTGCTCAATATTATTACTGGTTGGAAGGTTTGAGGGAATGTAACCCTGAAATTGAGAATCATATAGCAATTTCCGGAACTTCAATGGCAACACCTCATGTTAGTGGATTAGCTGCTTTATTGTTACAAAAGAATCCAGATTTAACACCTTTGCAAGTTAAATTAGTATTGAAAAGCAAGACTGTTGATTTAGGCAAAGACGTTAATACACAAGGAGCTGGAAGGATTAATGCCTTGGATGTTGTTTCTTTTAGAGGACAACCTGCGATCGCCAAGATTGATACAAATGGGGTTGTTGATGGTAATAATCTTGAAATAAAAGGAACTGCTAGCGGTAGAAAATTCAGTTCTTATAAATTAGAGCTTGGTTTAGGTGAAAATCCAATTGAATGGGGAGAGCTAACAAGGAGTGATAAGGCTGTTGAAAATGGTGTTTTATTTTTTGCAGAAAAATTAAAATTAAAAAAAGGTGATATAAATGTTTTAAGATTAAAAGTGTTCAATACTGATGGAGAGACTACTGAAGATAGAAATGTAATAATTGATTCTGGGATTGGTATTTTAAATGTCGCAAAAATATGCAGTGAATCTCCCTGCGTAGCTGATGAGTCTTTGATTGGGGGAAGAGACAATATTGAAGGAGGGAATGAACCAAATCAACCAAACACAATACAACCTTTCTTTTGTAAAGATGGTGGTGCGGGTTATTATATGTCAGATGAATCTATTGAGAGCATTAGTGTTGAAAATTTAAATGGGGGAAGATTTAGACCGGGCGATGCGGTCAAGGTAAATGTGAAGGTCTTTTGTTGGGGGCCTTATGATAATTTTAATCTGGTCTATAGAACTGAAAAAAGAGATTTTTCAACCATTAAAGCGGTTCTTTGTAAGGGTAGTGGTCTTGAGGATTTTGAATTTAATTTCAATTTAGATAACACTGATGGGTATCATGTAATCAGGGGTGTGTTTGAATTCGTTGGTGATTCTGCTGATAAATGCGGGAATGGCTGGTATGATGATAATGATGATGTTGTTTTGGATGTTCAACCGCCTTGTAGTGATTCAGATAATGGAAAAAATTATTATGAATCAGGAAGAGTAATTACAGGGGATAATAAAATAGATGATCTGTGTCTTGCTAAGGATAATATTTATACAATAATAGAAGAGAATTATTGTGAAAATGGAGAGGCTAAATCTGAAAATTATCAATGTGAGTATGGCTGTGCTTTAAGTGAAAATGGAGTGGCTATAGGAAAATGCAATGGTGATGGTTCTTTAATGGAATGTATTGATTCTGATGGAGATAATGGGTTTACTAAAGGGAAGGTTAAAGCGATGGCAATAACCCTTAGTGGAAAAGAGGAGAGATTTTCGAAAACAGATTTCTGTAAAGATAATCAGGTAATTGAGTGGACTTGTAATCAGAATAAATTTGTATTTAATACTATTGATTGTCCTGATGGTTGTGAAGATGGAGCTTGTAAAACTGTGAATGTTTGCACTGATGAGGGTAATGAACCTGATGTTAAGCAAAAGGTTATATTCAATGGTGTTTCTTATTATGATGTTTGTTCTTCAGATAAGAAATCAGTTCTTGAGCAAAAATGTAAAGCAGATAATACGAGAGGTACTTATTCTATAGGATGCGAAAATGGCTGCGATAAAGGTGCTTGCAAGCCTAGAACTTGTTCAGACATTGATGGGGATAATATCTTTTCATATGGTGTAGTTACATTTAATGGTGTGGATTATAAAGATGTATGTGCGAGCTCGACTAAGATTACTGAGCAGCTATGTAAACCAGATAAAACAAGAGCTACAAAAACAGTAATCTGTCCTAATAAGAAAAAATGTAGTAATGGTAAATGTTTAAAATAATTATTGAAATGATTTTAGGAAATAAACTCAAAGAAATATTAAAAAGGTGGGACAACTTCCCAAGCTTCTCACTCAAAAGAGCAATACACACTTGGAACGGAAGCCTGTTTTACTTCTGAGTTCGAAATGGGATCAGGTAGGGCCAAGCTCCTATGGTCGTCCTCAATCTTAATGTTTTAGAGGTGTTTATAAAACTTGCTTTTTTTGGTTTTTTAAATAAATCTCTTTACAGGAAATCTTTAAATAATAAAGAATAAGAGTTAATTGCATGACAAAAGAGGAGTTTAAGTTAACCCCATGGGAAGTTTCTGGCGATATTGACTATAATAAGATAATTAAGGAATTTGGCGTCTCTGTTATTAATTCTAAGATATTATCTAAATTAAAAAATGCTCCACCTGTGATAAAAAGAGGATTGTATTTTACGCATAGAGATTTTGATTTATGGCTGGAAGATGCTTTAAGCGGCAAGAAGGTATCAATTGTTTCTGGAAGAGGGCCATCTGAAAGAATGCATATTGGTCATTTAGTTCCGTATTTAGCAGCAAAATATTTACAGGAAGAGTTTAACTGCCCATTATATATCCCTATTTCTGATGATGAAAAATTTTATGTTAAAAAGGATTTAAGCTTTGAAAATGTAGAAAAATATGCTGAGGACAATATTCTGGATTTAATTGCTCTTGGTTTTAAACAGAGTAAAACTTTTATTCATAGAGATTTTCAATATACAAAAATTTACAAATATGCAGCACAAATTGCTAAGAAGATAACGTTTTCCACAGCAAAGGCAGTTTTCGGCTTTAATAATGATAATAATATTGGATGGGTATTTTATCCTGCAATGCAGTCAGCTCATATATATTTGCCACAATTTGAGGGAGGAGCGCACAGAACAATTGTGCCTATTGCAATTGATCAAGATCCATATATGAGAATATTAAGAGATGTTGCTGATAAATTTAATTTTATAAAGCCTGGGGCTATACATGCAAAGTTTTTTCCAGGTTTGAGTGGTGATCCAAAGATGTCTTCTTCTTTGAATAATACAATATGGCTTACAGATACTCCTGAGGATGTTGAAAGAAAAATTAAAAAGTATGCTTTTTCAGGTGGTAAAGAAACCTTAGAAGAACATAGAAAGAAGGGGGGAAATCCTGATATAGATGTTTCTTTTTTGCATTTAAAGTATCTATTTGAACCTGATGACAAGAAATTAAGCAATATATACAATGATTATAAATCTGGGAAGATGTTAACCAGTGAATTAAAGGAAATAACAATAGAAAAGATTAATAAGTTTTTAAAAGAACACCAGAGAAAGAGAGAATTAGCTAGAAAACAGACTGATAAATTCATTTACAAAGAATAAAAACTTCTATCAAAATCTTTAAATAAGCAGGTTTTATAGTATTTTTAAAAGAAGTGATTAAATGAAATGTTCTAAATGTGGGGGGAATATTGAATCCGGTTCTAAGTTTTGCAAATTTTGTGGTAAAAAGATTATCAAGAAAAAAATTAAAAGCAATAGGGTTCCTAAATTAGTCATTAGCGTTGCTGTAATATTGATAATTATTGCTGTATTGATGTGGGGTGTTGTGATTTATGCTATGGTGATGCCAACAGGTTATGCGGCTATTGATAATTCTTTAGAAATTTATCCTGATTGTTTGGATTCTGAAATTAATAAATGTGAAAATAAAGAGTATACAATAACAGATTTGAGTGTTAAGACTGATTGTGTTGAAACTAAAGATGGATGTTTAAAATATTTACTAGGATTATGTGTTAAGAAAAAGACTGTATGTGCAAAGAAATTAGTAACCTGCGGCGTAAATTTAAATAATTATGGAGAAAGTTATGGTGATTGGAAGATAAAGTTTAATCTGTTAAGCGGCAACGATATTATAGGCTATAAGATAAGAGCTGTAAATCTGGATTCTCATAGCAGCACTAAAAATAGACTGAGAAATCCTGAAGAAGAATTTTGTGGAATGAGGCTTACAAATTCTGAAGAGGAAAAACTTAAAAGAGAATTTGATGATATAGGTGTGATTGTTGGATTTAGTATAGAAGAAGAGGCTGATAAACAATTAGGCTGTAGTTTTGAAGTCTTAAGCGAGCCTTGTTGAAATTTGAAAACATTTAATAATGGAAATTCCTGCTTAATATAATGAAAATTCGTATTGCAGTAGTCCAGTTTAAGACTAGAGAATTATTGCCTGAAAATAATCTTGAGTATGCAGAAAAATTTATTAAGACAGCATCAAAATCAAGAGCAGATTTGATTGTATTCCCCGAGGTTTTTTTGTCAAGAAACTGCTCTCTCGAAAAAAAGTTTATTATTTCGGATAAAAACTGCTTAAGTAAGATAAAGGAATTGTCTAAAAAGTATTCTATTTCGATTCTTGCTGGTTCAATAATTGAATTATATAATGGGAAAAAATATAATACCACTTATTATTTTGATGCAAATGGAAAGGTGAGGGGAAAATACAGGAAAGAACATTTATGGTCAACTGAAAAAAGGCTGATAAAAAGAGGAAGGCATATAACAATAATAAATACGAAACATGGAAGAATAGGCTTAATTATCTGCTGGGATTTAATATTTCCGGAGATTTTTAGAGCATTGAAAAAGAAAGGCGTGGAGTTAATATTGTGCCCTGCGAATTGGAGCTATCAGGATGCAGGAGAGGGCTTAAAATATGATAAAAATTCAGAGGTTAAGGCTGTTAATTCTTTATGTGTTGAAAGGGCATTTGAAGAAGAAATAATTTTAGTGTTCTGCAATACAGCCGGCAAGTCTCTTGATGGAAGAAATAATTCTGTAGGCTGTTCGCAGATAACTGAGCCATTTAAGGGAGTAATAAAAAGATTAAACCATAATAAAGAAGAGATGTTTATACAAGAAATTGATACAAAAATCCTGAAAGATGCTGAAAAGGCATATGAGATTAGAAGAGACTTATTTAGGAAATAGAAATGCTTTAAAGTCTTTTTGTTATGTTATATTCATATGGAAGGTTTTACTAAAAGATTAATAGAAGAGATTAAGAAAGGGAATAGTAAAAGTGTAGAAGAGATAATAAAAATTAAAGATGAGTTAAGCAGGAAACTAAAGCCTAAAAAAATTCCTAAACTTGCTGAAGTTTTTTTGAAGTTAAATACAAAATTAAAAATTAAACCTATAAGAACCTTGTCGGGTGTTGCACCTGTGGCTATTATGACTAAGCCGTATAAATGTCCACATGGAACCTGCTTGTTTTGCCCTGGAGGCTTAAATAGTTATTTTGGGGATACACCTCAATCTTACACCGGGAATGAACCTGCTTCTATAAGAGCAATAAGAAATAATTATGATGCTTATTTGCAAATTTTTAATAGATTAGAGCATTATGCTGCCATTAATCATAATTTTCAGAAGATTGAGTTAATAATAATGGGTGGGACTTTTTGTTCAATGGATAAAGAATATCAAAAAGAATTTATTACTTATGCCTTAAAATCTTTAAATGATTTTTCTGATATGTTTTTTATTGATAAAAAATTTAATAAAAAGAAGTTTAATAAATTTTTTGGTTCACCTGAATTTTTTAGCAAAGAAAGGACAAGAAAAATAAATAGTAAATTATTAAAATTAAAATCTCAAAGCAGTTTACTTAAAGAGCAGGAAAGAAATGAAAGTTCTAATATAAGATGCGTTGCTTTATGCGTTGAAACCAAACCAGATTATGGCTTTAAGGAACATGGGAATGAAATGCTTGAATTAGGGGTTACAAGAGTTGAGGTTGGTGTTCAAAGTGTTTATGATGAAGTTTTAAAGTTTTTTAATAGAGGACATACAGATTTAGATACCAGAAAAAGCTTGCAGGAATTAAAAGATTTGGGTTTTAAAGTTAGCATACATTTGATGCCTGGTTTAATTGATAAAGAAAAAGACTTGGAAGGAATGAAAGAAATATTCAAAAATGAGGCATATAGACCTGATATGCTAAAGATTTATCCTTGTAGAGTATTTCCTGGAACTGGTTTAGAAGGATTATATAGGTTAGGAAAGTTTAAGCCTATAACTGATGAGGGAGCTGCAGATATAATTTTAGAATTTAAGCGAATAATACCTAAATATTGCAGAGTTCAGAGAATTAATAGAGATATTCCGAGCACTGTGGATGTTAAAGGGATTACTAAGGCTAATTTAAGAGAGATTATTAAAGAAAAAATGAAATTAAAAGGATATAAGTGTAATTGCATAAGATGCAGAGAACCAATGGGCAAAACCCTGGACTTTAGCAAAATTAAATTTAAAATTTTAAGATATAAGGCTTCTAATGGAAAGGAGTTTTTTATTTCTGCTAATATAAATGATAATATAATTGGGTTCTGTAGATTAAGATTTCCTTATGAATTTTTAAGAGAGGAGATTAATGATAAAACTGCTTTAATAAGAGAGTTGCATGTTTATTCTTCTGCTTTGGGTTTAGGAGAAAAAGGTGAAGGAAATTTACAGCATAGAGGGATAGGGATTAAATTAATGAAAATTGCTGAAAAAATTGTTTTTAAAAATAATAAAAATAAGTTATTAGTTATATCTGGAATAGGGGTAAGAGAATATTATAGCAATAAATTAGGATATAAAAGAGAAGGGCCTTATATGAGCAAAATCCTTCAAAATTATACTGAGAATATTCAATAAAAGAATAAATTAATGTTTTTGACCGCAGCTCTAAAATGAGGATGTTAAATTCTGATGTTAGTTTCAATAATTTCAGTGGCTAACGAAAGGGGCAATTTTCTAAAGAACGAAACGAACGAGGGGAATTCCGTAACGAATAACTATCACTGGACACTGGACAATTTAGCATAGCATTTTTAGGTCTGAGATGAATTGCGTATTTTTGACAAAAATTCGTAAATATTATGACTTTTCTGTAAATATTACGAAAATATTGTAAAGACTAAGAGGTTACTAAACAGTGTAAAGAAAAGATTAAATATTAGTTGTGTTTCTTAAAATAGGTTTATTTACTTACAAGGCTGAAAGTGCTGGTAAGTAAATAATAAATAAACATAATAAAAAACAATACGACAGGAACTGTCGGAATTTAAGCTTGTGGAGATATCCCTGACAGCAGAACTAGAAACTAGGTCTACGAGTTATGTATCAATGAAGCAAGAAACTCAAGGGCGTCTTTCATCAGACGCTCAGCCCCTTAGGGCTGAGTAGTTCGCAAAGAAAACATTATAAATATAAGATATCTTACCAGTCTATAGGGGTAATATGGAAACAGAATTATTAAAAAAAGAGCCTGAAAGGATACAAGATGTTATCAGACAGAATAATGTTGGTGCATTAGTAAAATCACTTGATAGGCTAGGCAGACTTGACCAAAATTATGATATTAAGCCTTTAATGAATCTTCTCAAACATGATAATGATAAAGTCAGAAGTCTAGCAATAAAAAACTTAGCAAAAATAGGAAATGATAATCTAGCAACCGTTTTCATTAATGTTGTTGAACAAGACAAAAGCTCTAGTGTTAGACGTGAAGCTGTTTCAGGTATTGGGCGATTAAGAAATATATCTAATAAACAAATCTTGTTTAAGTATTTAAATGACTCTGACCCTGAAGTAGTCATGCAAGCTATGCGAGGATTACTGGTTTTCAAGCAAGATAAAGATGTTCAAGAAAAACTTAAAAAATTAAACAGTCATCCTAATGAGATGATTCAAGATGTTATAAAAAAAGAATTTTTTAATACTTCTTC
This sequence comes from Candidatus Woesearchaeota archaeon, assembly GCA_023246445.1. GTDB lineage: Archaea > Nanobdellota > Nanobdellia > SCGC-AAA011-G17 > JACQNH01 > JACQNH01. The sequence goes on along the minus strand of JAHFIJ010000001.1, from coordinate 914 downwards.
AAGTGGTTCTGATCCAAACCATACAGTTTCACCTGATTTTATGAAAAACACTCTTGTTTATGGTGATGTTAGAGATATATTAAAATCAGTAAAAGATGAGTCTGTTCATTTAACTTTTACATCTCCTCCATATTATAATGCTAGAGATTATTCTATTTATTCTAGTTATAAGGAATATTTAGAATTTTTAGAAGAAGTATTTAAAGAAGTTTATAGAATTACAAAAGAAGGTCGTTTTTTCTTGTTGAATACATCGCCAATTATTATTCCTCGAGTAGGTAGGCAATATTCAAGTAAAAGATATCCTATTCCTTATGATATACATCCACTATTAATTAAAATGGGTTGGGAATTTATTGATGATATTGTTTGGGAAAAGCCAGAGGCGAGTGCTAAAAACAGAAATGCTGGTTTTTTACAACATCGAAAACCGTTAGGATATAAACCCAATGTATGCACGGAGTGCGTAATGGTTTATAGAAAAAAAACAGATAAATTAATAGACTGGAACATTAAACAATACGATAAAAAAATAGTTGAAGAAAGTAAAATTAACGGAGATTTTGAATCATCAAATGTTTGGAAGATAGACCCTACATTTGATAAAACTCATAGTGCTGTTTTTCCACTAGAACTCTGCAATAAAGTAATCAAATTCTATTCCTTTAAAGGAGATTTAGTCTTTGATCCATTCGCAGGTAGTGGAACATTTGGCAAATCTGCCTTAAATCTGGATAGATTTTTCTTTTTAACTGAAAAAGAAAAAAAATATGTTGATAGGATAAAAGAAAATCTTACTCAAACAAAGATTTTTACTGATAGCAAATTTAGACCAAAGTTTTTAGATATAGATGAATTTAAGAGGATAGTAAAATGACAATAACATTAACCGAACAAGTCGCAAAAAATATAAT
>JAHFIJ010000034.1 GCA_023246445.1 Candidatus Woesearchaeota archaeon | reverse complement strand
ATAAACTTAAATAAAAATATTTTAATGAAGTTGATAGCAAAGAAGTTTTCGGATAAAGAGTTGAATGAAAAGATTCCAATGTTGGGTGTTGATTTAGAGTCAATAAATAAAAACGAAATTATAGTTGAAGTATTCCCTAATCGGCCAGATATGCTATCGGATCATGGGTTTGCAAGAGCATTTAAATCATTCATAGAAAAAGATCCAAGATTAAAGGAATACAAAGTTAAGGATTCAAAGCAAAAAGTAATTGTTGATCAAAAACTAAATAATATAAGACCTTATACTGCCTGTGCAATTGTTAAAAATCTAAAATTAAATGCTGAAAAAATTATTGAATTAATGCAGTTGCAGGAAAAATTGCATATCACTTTCTGTAGAAATCGAAAGAAAGCATCTATTGGCATTTACCCATTAAATAAAATCAAATTCCCCATATATTATAAAGCCTTGGAGCCATTAAAAATTAAATTCCAGCCATTAGAAGAATCTAAAGTTTTAACAGCTAAGGAAATATTGCAGAAAACTCATAAAGGTAAGTATTATGAGCACTTATTGGAAAATTTCAGTTTATACCCTTGTTTTATAGATTCTAATAATAATTTTATGTCTTTAATACCAATAATAAACTCAGAATTAACTGGTAAGGTAACTGAAACAACCAAAGAAGTATTTGTAGAGGTTTCTGGTATAGACTTAAATACTATAAATCAATGTCTGAATATTTTAGTCTCAACTTTAGCAGAGATGTCTGGTCAGATTTACTCCTTAACAATTCAATATAAAAATCAAAAATTAAAAACGCCAGATTTAAAACCTAAAGAAATGAATGTTGATTTAAATTACATAAATAAAATCCTGGGTTTAGATTTAAAAGAAAATATTCTAACTAAACTATTTGCAAGAATGGGTTTATCTTATAAAAATAAAAAAGTTTTAATTCCAGCTTATAGAACTGATTTTTTAAATCAAAGAGACATAGCAGAGGAAATTGCAATTGCTTATGGTTATAATAATTTTACTCCTGAAATACCGCAAATATCCACAATAGCAGAAGAAGATAAATTTGAAAAGTTTAAAGGTTTAATAAAACAAACTCTAATAGGCTTAAATTTAACAGAAATAAACACGTTTCATCTAACCAACAAATTAAATAACAATAATAGGATGAATTTTGATTCTGATTTAATAGAGTTGGAAAATGCTTTAACAGAAGAGTATAATGTTCTAAGATCTTGGCTACTGCCTTCGTTAATTGAAACCTTATCAAGAAACAAGCACAATGAATATCCTCAAAATATATTTACGGTTGGAAATTCTTTCAGCAGGGATAAAAGTTTTGAAACTAATATAAGAGAAGAAGCAAAATTATCAGTTGCTTTATCAGATATGAACACAAATTACACAAAAATAAGGCAAATTTTAGATGCTTTATTAAACTCTTTAGATTTAAAAGCTACTTATAAAGAATCTAATCATAAATCATTTATTGCGGGGAGATTTGCAGAAGTATACGTTAATGGGAATTTAATTGCAATTTTAGGTGAAGTTTCCCCATTTGTATTAAAAGAATGGAATTTAGAAATGCCTGTTTCTGCTTTGGAATTAAATTTAAGTGTTTTATTTGAAATTCTAAGTTAAGCTCTCGTTTCAACTATTAACCTATTTTTCTCTGGATGGACATAGGCTTCTTCACCATCTTTTAATTTCAAATATTCTACTAGTTTTTTAGGGATTCTCACAGCTAATGAGTTTCCAGTTCTTGTTATTTTTGTCTTAGCACTTAATCCCAAAATTCCCTTCTATTTTATTATACAAATATTTTAGATAATTTAAAGCAATTTCTCTTTGAATTTTATTAGCCTTGTTGTCTTTTAAGCTTTTAGCTGTTATTTTACCTATATCATTCTCAATCTTATCTATTATCAACCTATTGCTTACTCTGTTCTTAAGAAATAATCTTATAGCTAAACATGTTCTTATTGCATTATAAATATATTCAGATTCAATACTTTTTCCAAGTTCCGTTATATTCTCTATTTCTAATAAGCTTTGATAAAGGTATGTTTTATTTATTATCCGCTTTTTATTTAAGTTTAAATTTCCAAAAATTACTTTGCTAAACTCTAGCTCCGTTTGTAATAATTGGCTATAAGGAAAATTATCTTTTAAATCTTTATAAGTTACTAAAGTTATATCTGTTTTAATCCTTATCTCACTTTCAAAATCTTTCTTTAGTTTGTATCTCTTAGCAGAGTTTTTCCACAATTTTCTCTTTAAAATTATCATTACATCTATATCTCTATAATTAGCATGGTTATTCATTATGTAAGAACCAAAGATAACTATTGCTTTAACATCTTTTATAATACCTTTAACAGCATTTAACACATTTTCATTTAGTGTTTTGTCTTCTCTTTCGTATTTCCTTCTTCTATAGTTTAATAATGAAAGCAGTTTATTGGAAGAAGCAAATTCAGCAGCCTTTAATTTTGGTCTTACTGATCTGCTCAAATAGTTGCTTTCTGTCTGGGTTATATGCTCATTGTTCAGTCTTTTCAATACTACTTTAATCTCTCCATTGCTGAGAATAGGATCAAGCTTAGATATTATTTCACCTTTAATCATATAACCAATATAATAGTTAAGTAATATTTAAGGCTTTCTATTTGAGATTTTAGACTTCTTTTAGCAAGGAATATTAATTGGGTCTTTATTATTCTTCATTAAACTTCCAACAGATCTATAAGCCTTAGAATTAACAAATTTAGCTAAATCTTTATAAGTCGTTACATAACCTTTAGGCACTGTTTTCAAAATTGTATAGATTTTCTCCTTTAAGCATAACATTTAAAAGATTATGGAATATATAAATTCTATGGAATACAACTTTGAATTGGATAAAGTTTTGGAAGAAATTAAAAAAATAAACGCAAAAACAGTTTTATTGCAGTTTCCAGATGGCTTAAAACCAGAAGCAATAAATATAGCCGACGAAATAGAAAAAAAAGGAAATGTTAAAGTATTAATCTGGGCTGATGACTGTTTTGGTGCCTGTGATTATCCAATTATAAAAACCATTGATATATTAGTTCAATTTGGTCATTCATCACCCTTAATTGCAAAACCTCTGGTGTAAAATGGAAAACTTACTTAAACTTGGCTTATTATTAATGGTTATAGGATTTATTTTAATTTTCGCTTCTGCTTTAAATTCTAAAAATTTAAATCTTAAAGCTGCAGGGGGTATTTTTATTGGTCCATTTCCTGTTTTTGGGGCATTTACAGATAAAAACTCTTATTACCTTTTAATAGCCATAGCGGTTATAATCTTTTTAATATCTTTTTTCTTAAATAGATGATTCTCAATAATCATATTTAAATATTGATTCATATTTTTTAAATTGATTAAACATGATAAATGCTGAAGATAAATCCTCTTTGGTTTACTTAATAAAAAAAATAGTCCCGGGCAGAATATTAATCTCTATTGCATATTTTGAAGAGCCTAGAATAATAACTAATAAGGAAGATCCTACAATAGTTGAATTAGATGGTATAGTAAAAAGAATTGAAGTTGCTGTTGCAAATGAAAAAAATATGGAAAAAGTTTCTAAGGATTTATCCAATTTTTTTCGAGCTTGTGGGGGGGAAGAATATTCTCTCTCTGTTAGGCATTTCACAAATTGTTTTCCGCCCGGATATTATAAATGTTTGATTTATACCAATTCTTTTTTAATTCAACTTAGAACCTTTATGAATTTTGCCAGAGCTATATGTCCGGGTAGCATACAAAAATCAATATAAACCTAAACTCTACTAAACAAATATGCTAAAAAGAGGTTTCAAGGATTGTTTTATAGGATCATTTACTTACATAGCTTATGTTATCGGTGCAGGAATATTTGGAATGCCCTATGTAATCTCTAAGATTGGTTTTTTTTATGGTGCGATTTTAATAATTTTAATTGGTATAGCTGTTTTAATTACGCATCTAATGATTGGTGAAATGGCCTTATCATGCAAAGGGAGTCATCAATTAGTTGGTTATTGTCAAAAATTCTTAGGAAATAAATGGAAATGGCTGATGTTCATTAATATTGCAATTTGGGTTTATGGCGCATTAATTGCATACTTAACTGGCATTAGTAATGTTCTAAGTTCGGTTTTTGGCGGTTCAGATTTAATTTATGGTTTAATTTCTTTTTTTATCTTAAGCTTACTGGTTTATGCAGGAATTAAAATATTTGAAGAGATAGAAGTTTTATTCACTTTTTTAATGTTTGTAGTTTTACTGGCAGTTTCATTTCTGGGTATCTATCATCTAAATCCATCTAATGTAACCTATTTAAATCCATCCAAACTACCATTACTAAATTTAATATTTCTTCCTTATGGTGTAATCTTATTTGCTTTATTAGGTGAAAGCGCAATTCCAACAATGAGGGATGAACTAAAAAAACATGAAATCTTTTTAAAAGAGTCAGTTATAATTGGTGGTATACTGGTTATTATAGTTTATTTATTGTTCACTTTGGGTATTGTAGGTGTTACTGGCATAAACACAACCCAAGTTGCAACTATTGGTTTACAAAAATCTTTAGGAAACTCTGTTTGGTTGCTGGGAAATTTATTTGCTATCTTTGCAATGTCCACTAGTTTTCTGGCTCTAGGATTTGCCTTGAAAAATACTTACAATAAAGATTTAAAATTAGAAAAGCATTTATCTTGGGGTTTAGTTTGTGTAATCGCCTTAATTTTATATTTATTCTCAAGAGGTAATGTTGGTTTTACTCAAATCTTGGGTGTAACGGGTTCTATTGCAGGCGGTATTTCAGGTTCAATGTTAGTATATATGCACTTAAAATGCAAGAATAACTCTGAAAGGAAGCCAGAATATAGAATTAAATCTAGTTTCTTAATACATGGTTTATTGTTTTTAATGTATCTATCAGGGATTATTTATACAATCTGGAGTTTTATTTTTTAGCATAGAAAGGTTTTTAATCTAAATTAATTCAAAACTTTTCCTATGGTTGATCAAAGAATAGAAAAAATAGCAGATATCTTAATCGATTATTCTGTAAAAGTAAAAGAAGGGGATTATGTAGTAATTGAAGGGGAATATGCCTGTATAGAATTAATTAAAGTATTATATAAAAAAATATTAAAAAGGGGAGCGTTTCCAATTCCTAGGATAGGCGATGATCAATTCCTTTCAATGTATTACAAATATGCGTCCGACAAAATTCTAAACACTTTTCCTGAAATCACCTATAATGAAGTTAAAAAAATCGATTGCTTGATTATTTTAAGAGCTCCTAAAAATTTAAAGGAAATGGCAAATACAGATCCAAATAAGATTACAAACAGAACAAAATTACTAGAACCTATTAAAATTGAAAGGCTAAAGAAAAGATGGGTCTTATTTGACTTTCCAACACCATCATTTGCACAGGAAGCAGGAATGTCTTTGGAAGAATTTGAAGATTTTGTTTACAACGCCTGTATACAAGACTGGAAAAAAGTTGAAAAAGAGCAGGAAAAATATGTTAACCTAATGAATTCCGGTTCAGAAGTTAGAATTGTAGGAAAAGACACTGATATTAAATTAAAAATAAAGGGAAGAAAATTTATAAAAGGCTGTGGGACTCATAATATGCCCGATGGGGAAATATTTACAGCGCCTTTGGAAAATGAAACTGAAGGCTATATTTATTTTGATTATCCTGTAGTCTATTCGGGAAAAGAAGTTTCAGGTGTAAGATTTAAATTTGAAAAAGGAAAAATTGTAGATGTTAAAGCTGAAAAGGGAGAAGATTTTATTAAGCAGGTTATTAAGACAGATGAAGGTGCTTCTAAATTAGGCGAACTTGGAATAGGATTGAATTATAATATTAAAAGAGGAATTAAAAATATATTATTTGATGAGAAGATTGGTGGTTCAATCCACACAGCGATAGGTTCAGCTTACAAGGAATGTGGTGGTGTAAATGAAAGTGCTGTTCATTGGGATTTTATTAAAGATATGAAAGATGGAAAAATGTTCTTGGATGGGAAATTGATTTATGAAAATGGAAAATTTGTTAATATTTAATCTATATAATAAAAATTTATTCTTGTTACTTCTTGATTGTCAAATGCTCCTGCAGGTTGATTATATATTAATCCCAAATGATATTTCAATTGTAAAATATTTGTAACATCGGGCGAACTTCCATCAAAATCTTCTTCCACTAATTTTTCAATGGGTTTTATTGCTATATCTGAGATTCTTATTCTAAATCTGTCTTTTGTAAATTTTGGTATAACTTCGGAACTATCATTTCCAGGAACTTCAATAACTCTTGCTGTAACAATCTCGCCTATTTGATAGCCTTTGGGATTGGGGTATAGTCTGTTACCTGGTCTGAAAACAGTTCTTAATTTCTTATTTTTTAATAGCTCTAAATAAACCATTCTAAAAAACATTTCATCTCTTGCTAAATTCATAACGCAGACCTCATTATCTCTTCTAAATGTTTATCAGATATGTCTGTTATTCCTGTCATCAACTTAAATGCAGGTATTGCCTGAAATAAATTCATAAGTCTTCCGTTATGAGTTCTAAACTGCATTTTTTTTGCTTCTCTTAATGTTGCCGTTTCTTCTTCTAATAATATGTCTGCAACTATTGCATTTTTTCCTAATCTTCTTAAATTTTCACGAGCTATTCTCATATGATTATCAGAAATAGCCGCAAAAGCAGTAAACTCTTTTAATTCACCAGCTCCTTTATTTGAAGTATTTATCACGATATCTGCTCCCGGCATTTCTCTTTCAATCATTTCTTCCCCACCACATCTGGCTTTAACATACTGAGAAATTATTTTAGAAACTCTTTCAGCTTTTTCGACAGTTCTATTTAAAATAACAATTTCTCTTGGTTTTAACATCGCTAACTCATAAGCAATTGGTAGTGTGGTTCCGCCAGCCCCTAAAATTAATATATTTTTTCCTTTAACACAATCAGGATATTCTTTCGATAATCCATTTACAAAACCAATACCATCGGTGTTATATCCAATTAATCTTCTCCCTATCTTTTGTATAACATTAATGCTTTCAAGAACTTTGGCTGAATCACTTAATTCATCTACATATTTAGCAGCTTTATCTTTAAACCCGGATCCAACACCACCCCCTATATATTTCGGATCATTTCTAAAAGTTTTAATAATCATTTCTACATTTTTAGGATCAGCAACCACAAAAACAGTTCTATAGGGTAATCCATATCTTTCAAAAACAGCATTATGCATTGCTGCAGATCCACCGGGATAATCATGATCTATCGGAATAATTAATAAATTTAAATAATTCAACCTATCCACAGATAGATTATTGTTTTTAGGTTGTTCTGCTAATTTTACAATTTCATTTTCAAATAAATCTTCTATCATCATAAATCGTCAGCATAAATAGGTTTTATAAAACTATCTTTTAAGCGTAACTGGTTAGCTACTCTATCACAATAATCAACAAATAGTTGTTTAACACCTTAATTCTGGGGGGTTATAAAGGCAGGCAAACAAGATGCAAATACCCCCAGAATT
>JAHFIJ010000033.1 GCA_023246445.1 Candidatus Woesearchaeota archaeon | reverse complement strand
TTATTTTCGCAAATGAGATATTTGACTTATGTAAAAAATTAAATATAAACTACGAAGATCTTAAAAAAATGGTAATTATAGATAAGAGAATGGGTAGCTCTCATTTTGATGTTACTAAGGAACTTGGTTTTGGTGGAAAATGCTTTGCAAAGGACATAGTAGCTTTAATAGGTTTATACAAGGATTTAAACGTAGATTCTACATTATTGGAAACTGTCTGGAAAAAGAATTTAAAAATTAGAAAAATAAAAGATTGGGAAGATATCCCATTTGTAAAATCAGATTAGCTAACAACTAATTTCTTTTCAGCGCATCCAACTTTTTTCTTATTAATCATAACTTTAGGTATTACTTCGACCTTATTAAGTCTATTAGCAACATTAATTCTTATTTTAAAATCCCCACTATCACTTGCACCATATGGCTTTGGCTTTACTCCTTTATTATCTGCACCATTGTGTTCCATACTTATAAAAAGATTGCCAGCATCATTTGTTTGGTATCTTACATCCAAAAATACTGTTTTTGCACCAACATTAGTAACTATAATATCATCCCCCTCCAAATAACCATTTATTGCAACACTATCACAGTCTAATTGTGTTCCGGCTATTTGCGTTACAATTTCAGCCTGTTCTTTAGCCTTATTCTTCATGTAAACTGTAACAATAACAGCCAATATTATTGTAAGTGTAATAAGCAGAACATAAGATAATATAGCACTTACACCCTTCTTATTTTTCATACTCCCTCACATGTAAACCTATTATTACCCCAAATACTATTTTCACATTTATCTCTCACAAAGCAGCATTTTACTGCATATGCATCCTCTAGATCATCATTATTCTGTAATTCACAGGATTCTTTGTTTTTAAAGATTTTGCAATTAACTCTGCAGCATTTTTGTTGATTATCACCACATTTATCGTTTTCATCATCGTCAATTAGTTTGCAACATTTCTCCTTTTTCTTGTCAGATTTACATAACGTTTCATCTAAAGTTTCAGTGCATAATCCACCACATCCAGCCTTATGCACTCTTGAATTATCAACTTGCTTGCTTGTTTTATCATTTGTAAACACTTGTATTTGTGTTCTTTCTTCAGATTTCGCAGTTACTATTAATCCTGGTTTAGGTATTGTTCCATCAGGCACTTCATGCATAACCCATACATCATTTATCATTAATAATATTCTCTCAGCGTCTGAAAATTTTCCCTGACAGTCTGAGCTTGTAGGTATTATTCCTTCCATATTAACTCCAGTAACTTTTATTTTTCCACCACTTTCAAAACATCCTGAAATTATTTTGCTTCTATCATCGTCATCATAATAAAATGAAGGAGTAATAATATTCCCGATTTCACTAGATGTTCTGGTTGCAAACACAGGAGTATCTAACATATTAATTACTTGAGTTATTTTACCTCCTTGCTTATTAATATAAGTTAATGTTGTTATTATTCCAAAATCAGGATTCATCTCTTTTGCAAAACTATTAAAGTTTTTTGTGAATTCGGGAAAAGTTTCATCTAATTCTTCAGCAGGGCTATTGTCTTTTATATACTCATTTATGAATCTTTCAGCTTCTCTTTCGTAATTTGCATTTAATCTTTCAAAATTTTTATTTAATTCTGTTTGTTGTGATCTATTTGTCACTGTGAATATTGTAACTAAGGCTATTCCAACAATTATTGCCCCTAAAATATAAACCTGCCCTCTCTTTTTCATAAAATTCTAATTATTTTGCTTGTTTATAACTTTATCCGAAGTATTGTGTTTTATCCAGTTTATCTTCCTGCTTCCATCCCTTGCTCATCTTTTCAGCTATCTTTGCCATTTCAATTGAAAATTTAGGCCATTGCTTCCATGTAGTTTTTAAAAATTCAACCTCTACATTATCTTCAGATTTAATATCTAATAATAAGGATTTTCTTTCTAAAAACATCATCTCTGCCAATAATTTTTCTATCTGTTCTTTATCATTCTCATCAAACATCTTTAGCTCATACATATTAATGGCGGATCCTGTATTTGGCAATATTAAGCTTTGTAATATATTGCAGAACATAGCTAATTTATCTGTTATTCTTCTCCTTATAACTCTTAACAAAAAATCAGTCTTATCTAATTGCTTTATAGAAGAAATCTCAAATTCCTTGTTTAAATCATCAAATTTAGGTAAATCATATCTCTTCGTTAAGCTTTCATATAATTCTGTTGCTTTTTCTTTTTTTCCCATTCAAATATTTCTAATAAAAGTTATTTATAAACTTAACTCTAAAAAGTTATTATTATCAGTAAGCCTGGGGTGAGAATTGCACTCACGGCCTTACGCTTTTTGTTTTAAATACCAAGCGTATGCTCCACTCACTGAGCTACCCAGGCGCATATAAACCTTATTAATACTCTTTAAAAGTTTTAGCCTTTGAAAATCTAAATGTGATGTCCCGTAATTAAGTCTCATTTTTATATCCAATGTAATTTCTTTGAGGTGATGCTTAATTTCAAAAAGAAATCATGGATTGTAAAACCACTAACTATATTATTTTTAAGCATCAAATAATTCTTTTAAATTTTTACTATAATTCTTTTCATTCATTGATACCAATAAGAAATTCTACAATTAAAAACATTAAATAAAATAACATTAAATATACACCCTCTCTTTTAGTTAATATTTTATCTCTCTTACTTAAATAATCTATTGTTAAACTGCTTAAAAACATAAACAAGGTGGGTATTATCATTACTTCTTTTGCAAATGAAAAAGGCTTAATTAATATTAAAATTCCTAAGGCTATAGTCCCATCCCACAAAACAGTTCCAAATATATCCCCAATCCCTAATTCAGAATGCTTTTCTCTTACAGATTTTAAGGAAAACATTAATTCAGGCAGAGTAGTTCCTAATGCTATTATTACAGAGCCTAAAATCAAAGGCTTTATTCCTATTAAATTTGATAATTCCCACCCATATTTAACAGTAAAATAAGCGCTTAAAATTAAAATCCCTAAAGATAAAACTAATAATATTAAATATCCTAAAGCATTTTTCTTGTCTAAATATTTCTTTCTTTTAAATAACTTAAAATCTTTTGTTAAGGTATAATAAAAATATAACCCGCTGAATATTAAAATCCCGCCGTCAATCCTTGAAAAATTTCCATCTAATGCTAATAATAATGGAATCAATAAGATAACGGAGTAAAGAAAATTCTCTTTTATATCTTCTTTTTTGAATCTTAAGCCTTTAATTGAGGCTAATATTATAATCCCCAAGATTAAGCTTAAGTCAGCAACATTGGAACCTATTAAAGTTCCTGCTCCTAAAGCGGGTATTTCTTTTACTGCAGAAATTATACCTATAACAGTTTCAGGCAATACAGTAATGAAAGCAATAAAAAAGAAGCTGATTACAAATTCAGATATATGTAAAGTTTTAGATAATTTAGAAGAATATCTTATTGCTAATTGTGAGCTTTTTGCTAATACCCCTAAGGAAATTAAAAACAATATTATAGCTATTATCATTCGTTAACCTCTTTTGGATATTTTATATTTTTATATTAATTAAATGTTTCTATTAAAATAATTTTGCGGGGGACAGGATTTGAATTCGCAATCCCGAGATTTCCTCTAGGATTCCTGCGTAGGCACTAAGCCACAGGATTTCCTCATCCAGAACTTAAGTTTAGCCGATTTCTTTCCCCGGGTTTTATTCCCAAGAAAAGCTCTCCTGCTCTTTTTCCGGACTCAGACACCCCCGCATAAAACGCAGAATTAGCTAGATTTAGTAGTTTTATAAACCTTTTTAAAGTGGTTTTTGCACAAAAATTAGCTCTACGCAACAAGAAGATTAATTAAAATGCAAATCTTACTTTTATTTAGCTGTTAAGTAAACGTCTAGAATTTAGATTACTTTTGCCCCTGTCATTATTAAGTAAGCCACCTAAATCAGTCCAATTTATACTTTCGTTTAATAAAAACAAGCTATCAAATAATATTCCAGCAATTATGATCTTTATTTCTGGAGTTTAATACCACGTGAGCTCTGCGGATAGTTTAAATTCTAAGAAATAACTTACTTTCTTATGGAAGTCAAGTATGCTTGTCATTGCAGTTACAGGATTCGTTATCATATGGTCTTTGTTGTCAAAAATTGGCAAGAAATATTACTACTATCAAAAGGTTAATAATAAGAAAGATTTAAATATTGATTATTTATATCCCTATACATGAACATAGAAGGATTACTTGATCATTTTGGCCCTAATTTCGCAGAACCTCATAGGCTAACCCCCCGGGAGAGAGATAAGTTAAGAAGAGAAATAGAGCCAGTTTGGAATGGATATATAAATATGCCCCTCACACTTTTATTAGATGATTCGAACATGACACGATTATGTCAATTGTTAACAAATCTAGGTTATCAAACTTTCAGTTCTTGTGAAGGGCATGGCAGAGAAGAACCACATGTTTATTTTTTGTGCAGAAGTGCAAATAAAGTTGCAGAATTAGCAGATGTGATAAGAAAAACTGCAATTACCAATTTTAGTTGGGTGGTTGAAATAGATGGTATTTTATCAGGAAATAGATTCAAAGCATATTATGCCTTGACTCCAAGGCCTAAGCGAGGCAATTTTGATATAGTCAAAAGCAGAAAGCAACTAGTTGATGATTTTGATATTTTAGGTTATTCTATATTCGATCATTTTCAACATGATAGATAAACGAATTAACAATTCTTGCCTTGATTCATTTTCTGTTGTTGTCTTAATCTGGATGGTTAGCTCTATATTTATGGTAACTATAATAGTAACATATCCTGCTATGGTTCCTCTTATTTGTATGCTAAATTATATCAGGTTTCTAAAAAGTAATATTGCCTATCATCATTAAGCCTTTCTCTAAATTTAATTCTTTATAATGTAGTTTGCTATTTTTTAAAAATTCAAAAAATTCTTTTAGTTTGTCTTTATGTGATATTGTGTTATCAACAAATATCAATCCCTTTTTATTTAATAATTTTAAGCTTAATTCTAAATAAGATTTATATTCGGATTTTCTGCCGTCTATTAACACCACATCAAATTTATCTTTTAACACTTTTAAAGTTTCTATAGCATCTCCTTTAATCAGTTCAATATTTAAACATCCAGCTTTTCTTAAGTTTTCATTAGCAATTTTAAAATTCTCTTCATCTATCTCTATACTAATTATTTTTTTACATACTAAAGAAAAGCATAAAGCCGAATATCCGTTAAAAGCCCCTATTTCGAGTAAATTTTTAACTTTAATATTTCTGCAAATCGAAGAAATAAATTCAACAGATTCTTTAGATAGGTTCATCTCATGTCTATTTGCTTCTAATTCCTTTATTACTTCCTTAATCTTTTCCATTATAATTGAAGTGCGGGGAGAAGGTCTTTCGTTGTTTTCTCTTGCCTTTCTTCCCAGGAAAACTTTTTCGAACCTTCGTAGGCACTAAGCCAATAGCTTACTAATCAAACAGCTCTTGAGGCTATCCCGTTTGGCCGCTCCGGCATCCCCGCTTATATCTTAGACTGGTTTTAATGCTTTAAAAACTTATTTAAACCCTTAACTTTTAGATATTATTATGGTAATCAAAAAAGTATTATTATCAGAAGGAAACTGGTATTTTTGGGAAAAAGGAGACTTGCATACGGATTTAGGCTCTATCAAAGAAGAAGATATTTTAAAAAATAATAAAGTTAAATCAAATAAAGACAAAATTTTTTATGTTTTTGAAGCTAATTTTTTAGATAAAATGCAGAAAATTAAAAGGCTGCCTCAGGCTGTAATGGAAAAAGATATTGCCAGTATTTTAGTTTATGCAGATATTAACAAAGATTCAGTGGTATTGGAAGCAGGAACAGGTTCAGGTAAATTATGCTCTTACTTGGCTAAATATTCAAAAAAAGTAATCAGTTTTGAAATGAATAAGGAATTTCTAATAGTAGCAGAAGAAAATTTCAAAAATTTAAATCTTAAAAACATAGAAACTAAAAATGAAGATATTTATTCTGATATTAATCTAAAAGAAAAAGTAGATGCTATAATTTTAGATTTGCCGCAGCCATGGAATGCTTTAAAGAATGTTGAAAAATATTTAAAAGAAGGCAGAATTTTAGTTTCTTATTTGCCGACCATAGTCCAGGTAATTAGATTAGTTAATGAATCAAAAAATTATAATTTAAAATTCATTAAATGTATTGAGAATTCAGAAAGATCCTGGATTGTAGACAATGATAGAGTAAGGCCTGAAAATCACACTCAATTCACAGCTTTTTTGGTCTTTTTCAGAAAGTTCTAGAAGCTATACTAGATATCTCTAATAAACCATCTTTTTTACGATAAACCTGTAGATTTTCTGCTAATAATTCTCTATTTAAAGAAAGAATTTCTGGTATATTGCGCACAATAGCCACTAATAACCCAACATCACTATCATCGCTTAAAATTTTTACTAAGCTATAATGTGCTAAAACAATTCCATGTGCAACAAGTTCTTCATCAGTTGTTCTATTATTGTGGTTTATCTTACTATTCAAATCTTGGAAATGTTCTGATCTAAATTTTTCAACTCTCTCTTCATTAACCAAAAAGTCAAATATTCTCCTATACATCTCTTCCTGTTCTTCTGAAAATCTTAGAATCTTTCTTTTTGAAATTTTTTTACTTATTTCTCTTGCTATTTTTAAATACTCACTTAACAGGTTTAATTTTTCTTCAGCAGTCTTCATATAATTTCGTCTTTTTATTGGTAATTTATCTCTGCAATATTTAAGCCCGTTTATAAAGCTTGAATATTCCACCTTTACACCCCTTGGGAAATACACTCTTGGGTTATCATTTATTAATCTGTTTAATAACCTTAATCCATTTAAATAGGCTTTAACCTCTTCAGGACAAATATCACTAAGAGTGGTATCATTAAATAAATCAAGGATACTACCAACAGTATTATTATCAGGATGTAAAAAAGTTTTTCCCGTAGGATACAAAAAAGTTTCCCCCTTATCATAATGTAGAAAAGTATTCCTCGTGGGGTGTAAACAATTTGTGTCTACTAATATAATACCTTCTCCAATTACTTTTTCTAAGGATTCCATTTAAAAAATCTATTTTATTTTCTTTATAATCTTATGTGATATTATTACTATTACTAAAAATTTTCTTTCAAAAATTCATTTAATATCTTTAATATCTCTTCAGAATGTGTTAAAGGAGCCAAATGTCCGAAATTTCCATATACAATTTCAGTAGGTTCAAAATATTTATATCTTTCTCCATCAGATAATTTAATTAATAAATCATAATTTCCATATATAATTAAAAAAGGTTTATTGATTTTTATTTTAGGAGCCTTAACAATTCCTTTTGTTATATCACTAAATCCATCTAAATAACTCTTAAGAATTCCCTTTTTGATTAACCCATTAAATAAATCTAATATTCTCAATGTTATTATAGGTGCTTTCTCAATTAAAGGTGTGCAGATTATTGCTATTCCACTATAATTTTTTAGTTTTAAGCAAATAATGCCGCCTAAAGAATGCCCAATTAAAAACGGTTCTTGGATATTCTTAATTTTAATAAATTGTTTTAACATACAAACATAATCTTCAACTTTATATTTACCATATCTAGGCAGATTTAAA
>JAHFIJ010000046.1 GCA_023246445.1 Candidatus Woesearchaeota archaeon | reverse complement strand
TACTTATTTCCTTTAATTCTGGGGGTATTTGCATCTTGTTTGCCTGCCTTTATAACCCCCCAGAATTAAGGTGTTAAACAACTATTTGTTGATTATTGTGATAGAGTAGCTAACCAGTTACTGTTTTGGATTCATAAGCTTTTTAAAACAATTTTAGAAGTTAAATTAATGCCAGACTGGTTATTTCATATTGCACTGCCATACTTGATAGCTGTAATATTCCGAATTAAGGATAAAAGAACTGTTATAATTGGCTCTTTAATGCTAGACATAAGCAGTTTTTTATTTGCATTCAATGAATTCACAAATTGGTTTGATCAGTTAACTTTAGTGAATTATTTAACAATGACTCATAGCATATTAGGGGCTTTATTATTTTCAATAGCGATCGCATTTTTTACTACAAATTATTTGAGAGGCTTTGTTATATTATTTATTTCTGGATTGTTTCATATGTTTTTGGATTTATTTCAATATGGGGCGGATATAAGATTATTGTGGCCGTTGTCATTTACTAAATTTTCATTTCCAATATTTGATCCTACTGCTAAAATAATGCTGATATTATCAATAATATTTTTTATAATTGCAATTATAATAGAGAAAGCAGAATATTTAAAACCTAAAATAAGATTAAACAAATTTAAATGGACTGTTGTGTTTTTGTTAGTTTATGTAATATTAAGTTATTTATCGATTCCGATATTAAGCAAAGAAAATGTTTACAATGCGGGATTCCTGAAAAACCATGAAAATTATTATGGGAAGGAAATTGCATTGACAAGAGCGCATGTAATCTCTAAAAATGAAGTTGAGGCTGATGGAATGAAGATTAAAATTAAAAATAAGGATCTTGAAGTTGGTGGGATAATATCCTTAAAAGGAATTTATTCTAAAGATGGATTAGAGGTTACTTATGAGCATGAAAATAATAACAGGAAGGTTTTTGGCTCTCTTATAGGTGGATTAATTGGATTGTTCTTACTGGTTTTTGGGGGATTTAGGAATGGGTTTTATTATTTAAAAGAACTTTTATTAGGGATTATACAAAAAAGAAAAGCTTAAAACTTAATATTATTCATAGGTTATCAAGCCGGTGTCGCTTAACCCGGTAGAGCGGCAGAGTTTTTTAGGGGAGAAAATAAACCGAATCTCGAATCAGGTTGAGAGTTAACTGCTGTCCGAAAGGACTTCTAGGTTCAAAGGGCTTTTCTTGGGAAGAACCCCCGGAAAGGAATGAAAGTCCTGGCACCGGCGTAAGTTTTTTAAAGATATTAGAAAGGTTATTTTCATGATAATCGGCGTAGATTTAGATGATGTATTAATGGATTTTTTTGGACCATTTCTTGAATTTTATAATAAAAAAAATGGCACAAATTACAGGAAGGAACAGATTACTTCTTATGATTTTTGGGAATTGTTGGGTGTAACCAGAGAAAGGGTTATTGAAGAGGTTCACGCATTTTATAAAACACCTGAGTTTATGAAGATTTTACCTTTAGATGGTGCAATTAACGGTATTAATTCTTTAGAAGTGGGGGGTAATAAATTGATTATAGTTACAGGAAGACCAGAGTATGAAAGGGAAATATCTGAAGAATGGATAGGGCAACATTTTCCGGGTAGATTTAGTAGTTTTTATTTTACAAATAATTTTTCAAAAAACGGCATTCCCCCTAGAAGAAAGGCGGAAGTATGCCTTAAGCAGAATATTCCTATTTTATTAGAGGATTCTTTAAAAACAGCTACTGATTGCGCTACAAATGGAGTTAAAGTTTTTTTATTTGACAGACCATGGAACCAAATTGAATCTTTGCCAAAAGGAGTGGTAAGAGTTAAATCCTGGGAAGAATTGTTGGAACTGTTAAAAAAAATTCAATAAACTTAAAAATAAATAAAATATATTAGTTTTATGTTATTCGGTTAGAAGATATTAAATCGCAGAAAAGTATAAGGGGGTAAATAACATAAATTACCTATGGAAACTAAAAATTGAAAAACCAAAAATAAAATCCGATTTAGCGAATAATACTCATTATCAAGAGTTATACAGATTTATTGCGTCAGCAAAAAAAGAGATTGAAAAGGTAATCAGAAAATGAAACGCCTCATAACTAAATAACACGTCGAAGAGAACGTTTTACAGATTCTCAAATCAATAGATTTATGGCTTTTGTTGAGGTGCCTACAAAAAAACTTAATTGTAGTCCCCCGTAACCAAAAGATTTAAATATGTAGTCACCGGGGGTTATGCTATGCATCTAGAAAAAAGAAAAGCTGGAAAAAGTATCAAATATTATCTTGCCCATTCTTACCGGGAAGGCCCAAAAGTCTATAAATTTAGGAAGTACTTGGGACAAGACTTAGCAAAAGAGAAATTAGAAGAAAGGAGACAAATCGCAGAAAAACTTATTTTAGTAGAAATTCACCAATATAATATTCTCAAAGATCCTTTGCATTTTGAACTATCCAGCAAAGAGATAGAAGAAATCAAAGATTTAGAAAAAGAGATTCCTCTCAAAATCACCCATCTTTCTGAAAGCGACTGGAAAACGTT
>JAHFIJ010000018.1 GCA_023246445.1 Candidatus Woesearchaeota archaeon | reverse complement strand
ATTGTTTGCTCAACAAAAGCAGCATGTGCTAGTGATGAATCTTGTTTATTTTCCACTTCTGCAGATACAAATGCAGCTATAGGTGATTGTAATACATTTTCCACAAGAAAAAATTGTTGTTTATTCTCTTCTGTAGCAAACGCCTGCACTCTAACAAAAGCTGAATGGAGGTTTAGCAATGGGAGCAGAGTAAATGATTTAGCAGCTGTTCCATCAAATACAAATTTAAAATTATATGTAGAAGCCACTGGAAACTGTAATGGAAAAAAAGCAAATCTTGATTTAATATTGAAACACTATAATCTTGGGCACATAGTTGAGTTAGAAAGGTTTGGAAAGTTTAAAAAATTAAGGGATTTTATAAACGATAATAATCTGGATTCAGATAATCATAGATTTATAGACATATCCGTTAGTGATAACAGAGCTGAAATTGCCACAGAATTATCATTTCCATTAGAGACTAGCATATTTGCACAAGAAAACAATATCTTTAAAGCCTCAGCCACATATAGACTTAAAATTATGGCAGTTCCTGTTAACACTATCGAAAATGATGATACAGATTTATCAATAGATAACACAAGATTATTCTTTAAAGCCTCTGCATCACCAGGAATTAATTCCCAAGAGATAAAAATTGGTATTGACAGTGGTTCTACTAATGATGAATGCGATTCTGATCTTGATTGCCAGTCTACAAATGCCCCTATTTGTAATAACAATAATAAATGCACTGGATGTAGTGGGGATATAGATTGTAAAAAATTTGATTCAATTAATATTAATATTTGTGATTCAACTTTTGGGAATTGTGTTCAATGTTTAGATTATAATAATTGTCAGTCGTTTATGCCTGGTAAAGTTTGTTTTACAACTAATATATGTGGGGACTGTGACAACAATATTATTAATAATAGACAATGTCCAGTAGGAGAAATATGTGATGAACATAGAATTTGTGTCCTTGATACTACCACCGCCAGCTGCACAGTCGATGGAGATTGCCAGCTTATAGATCCACTCTTTAAATGTTTATCAAGTGAATGTCGATACCCACCTGCGGAAACACAAACATCAGAAACACCAAAAGAACAGCCATTCCCAATATATGACTGGTTTAATTTTATTGCCAGCTTAATAACTTTAACAGGATACTATTTAAGAAAAAAATTAAATAAAAACTAATTTATCATTTAAACCAATATTCCAAGCCATATCCCTTTTTAATTCGATGACATACTTAGCTGCTCTTTTAGGCCTTATAAATAAACTAAACGGCCTTATATTTGATTTTACATCTACAACATTGAAATTTCTATCCAACCAAACCACATCTATAGGAAAAAATACAAAAAAGGTATGTATACTGCTTAAAGAAAATGACTCTTTTTCAGCCTCTAAAACCAAAGCCTCATTATTTTTCAAAGATAAAGAAAACATCAATCCTTTTAGTCTCGAAAAGAAACTTCTGCACATTTTAACATTTTCAGCTATTATTAAATTTCTACTTTTATTTATTAATTTCATTATGTTCTTTTCCTGGATTTTCTAAAGAAAGTTCCTATATACTCCAAAAAACATATTTATTTAAATGACTATCTATTTTTCTGCTTATGAGAGAATTTGAATCCCCATCATCAATCAATACCTACTTATTATGCCCCAGAAAATATTATTACAGGTATATCAAAAATATAACTCCCCCGGAAGATATAATCCTTATTAGGGGCAAAATAATCCATAAAGTTATAGAAGAATTGTTTAGCATAAAAGAAATATCCAATAATTACGAATTTGAATTAAAAATCATAGCCTTGGACTTATTAAATAAAGTCTGGAATAATAACTTAGAAACAATAAAATCTTTAAATTTGAATGAAACTCTTATTAAAACCTATTATGAAGAAAGCAAGGAAATGCTTCTAAACTGGGTAAATTATACCTCGGGTAAGATAAAACAAACTAATTTGTCTCCAACTGAAAGCTTTAACACTTTAAGAGGTGAAAGAGAAGTTACCATATTCTCCCCGGTTTTAGGTATTAGAGGGGTCTTGGATACTGTTTTTGACGACAAAATAATAGATTATAAAACAAGCTCAAGAGATGACATTACAGATGAATATAAGTTGCAATTAGGAATCTATGCCCTATTATTCCGGGAGAAATATAAAAAACTTCCATCTTATGTATCGCTATATTTCTTAAAATTTGGAGAAAAAGAAGTTAAAATAACTGAAGACTTGATTAAAGAAACAGAAGAAAAAATCTTATTTGTTAAATCCAAAACCATAACAAAAGAAAAAGAGGAATATCCGCAAAAAACAGGATGGCATTGTAAATGGTCGACAGGTAAATGCCCTTATTTTGAATTATGCTTTTCAAACAAAAATTCTTAATATTGTTTTTATTAAATTCACAATAATATCAAACCAATTAGTTAGCTTTTACTAATAATCTTCCACTTGCAGTCTTATTTGATAAGCCACCAGCAACATCATAATAAACTTTCAAAGGAGATTTTACATATTCCCCTGACTGTATGCTTTCACATTCTACAATAAAAGTAGTTGCTCCACCAGGGGAGATAGATGGCTGTGTAAATGTTGAATCTTTGCATTGCTTATCTACTAATTCAATTGTATTAACATTTATAGTTTCTGACAATCCATTCCTAATTAACAAAGTAGCCGCACCCATTTCAGCTTTTTGATCTTCACAAAATAAAGTTGAGCCTGCAGGCAATATACATCTATCTCCTAATATATCAGCAGGATTTCCAATTAAAGACCATAAGATTCCAACTACGATCAAAACTATTAAAATAGCCCACCCATATGTCATTAAAAACTCTAAAGCCGCTTGACCTCTTTTATTTTGCATATTCTTTAATTACTTTACCCATATTTAAACTTAACTCTTCGAAATTTTTGAATTTAACATCATTAGGATAAGTTCTATAAATTAGTAAGTCATAAAATCCGGCATCATAATTAATTTTAAGATAAAAAACTATATAAACAATAATATTCACTGCTAAAAGGGATTTAAAGATGAAAAAAAGAGGGCAGGCTAGTGTAGAATACTTGATTTTAGTAGGTGTAATGTTAGCCTTTTTAATTCCATTATTTTATTATGCTTTAACAGAAATAAGCTCCAACCTAAAAACTTCTCAGGCAGAAAACACAATAGACTTGTTAACAGGAAAGATAGATAATGTCTACTCTTTAGGTCCCGGAAACAGGGAAAAAGTAAAAATTACAATCCCAAAAGGCACAGTTTCTTTAGAGATTTTAGAAAACAAAACCGTAGAATTAAAATTAATGGTTTATGGGAATATAACTGAAATTTTCAAAAAAACTAAAGCGAATATTATAGCAAATTTGCCAAAAGAGCAGGGCACCTATTTTTTTATTATAGAGAGTTTGGATAATGGTGATGTAAAAATTGATATTAAAAAATAAAGCTCAGGCCAGTATAGAGGTAATGATCAGTATTTTAATAGTTTTATTTCTTTTCACAATTGTCTTCCTAGTCTCCATAATGAAGGGTGGGGATATAACCGCAACAGCAGACTACTTAAAGCACAGAGAAAGCTGTATTAAATTATCCTCTTCATTATATTTAACTTCTATTTTTGATTATTCTAATGAAATTGATTTAGATTATAGCTTTGAGATAAGCAGAGATAAAGGATTATTGAACGTCTATAAAATATTTTGCTATGGCTATACAAAAAATTTAGACAGAATATTTTATCAGGGAGACTCAGGTAATTTTAAAATTTCAAAAATAAATGGGGAAATAAAAATTGATAAACTCTAAAGCGCAGGTTGCAATGCTGGACTTGATATTGGCTTTTGTAGTAGCCTTTGGTTTAGTTGCCATTTTATTAGCCTATATTGATCAGCCCACAGAAATAATTAATGACAGGATACAGGTAGAAGACAGACTAATAAAAGCATTGGAAGCCTCAGATATCTTATTAAACAATTATGGAAAACCGGTTTCATGGAATAATATTAATATACAGGTTCCATCTATAATAAAATCCCAAAACTACATTGACGCAGTAAAATTAAAAAATTTTAGGGAATTAGATTACGAAAAAAAGAAGGAATTATTGAATCTCAACAATTTTAATTATACCTTAATCATAAAACTAAACAAGGAAGATATAATAGATGGCATAAACAATACAGAATCAGAAATAGTTACAGTTAATAGATTAGCATTATATGAAGGAGAATACGCAAATGTCCAACTTAAAATCTGGTAAAGGCTTCATTTACTCGCTGGATGCGATCATAGCGATTATTCTGGTTATAGCAGTAATAGCCTCATTTAATCTTGTATTTGAAAATAAAATAAATCCATCTAGTGTTGTTTTACGCAAACTAGCCACAGATCTAACAATTGTTTTAAATCAAAAAGGAATATTCTACGATTTAGATAATATAATGATTGATAATGAAATTAAAAAGATTTTGTCTAAAAACTATGGTTTCAGTTATGAAATAAAAAGCTCAACAGTAATCAAATCCACTAACGCTAAAGATGATGAGGATTATTATTCAGGGGTTTTAATTATTAATGTAAGAGGGGGTCTTGGAATTTTAAAATATCAAATATGGCAAAAGGAGTAGTTATAACACTGGGAATTGTATTATTAGCAGGAGTTTTAATAGTCAGTATTGCCTTAATTAGCAAAAACCAGATCTCTCATGATAAAACAATGTCTTTTCTGGCTGAAAATGAATTAATCTTTGGCTTAGATATCTCCTTAGAAAATAGTTTAGGCCTGTTATTTAAAGATATCAGTAACATAAATATAACGACTAAAAAAGGATCAATAGAAATCTCAGAATCTTTTCCCTACACTAATAATATTTTACCATATATAAAAAACCTTAACAAATTACTAGAAGAGAATATTCCATGGGTTATTGTAAACGCTACATCATTTGAATACCCTCAATTAGAATTTGAAGAGGGCAGTATATATTCCCACAATAACAACTTTAATTCATTATATCTAAAGGAATTTGATAATCTCGCCTTAAACATCAAAATACCTGGAGGAATAACAGGCTGTAATTATATTCTTGAACCGGGTGAATTTAGGCTAACAATAAATGCAATAGCGGATAATGGCACTTGCTACATAAATGAATTAATAGACTTAGATAAAACAAACAGATTAGATATTGTAACTGAAACTGCAGTTACTAATATTTTACTCGAGAATAGGAGAGTTTATATAGGTAATTCCAGCTTTGTATATAATCTAAAAATAATCACAAATAACACAATCATATTTTTAAAAGATGCTTATAACCTTGGAAAAAAGGGTAGATTTAAAACAGGAAAAGTAAAGATAAATTAAAAGCAAAATACATATAAATTCATATTGCAGATTAAGAGGGTAAAAATGAGAAAAAAGGAGATGGCAATTTACATAGCTATATTAGTTTTAATAGCGATTATTATGCTTTTATTCTTCTACAACAGTATTAAGCCTCTGGGCAGTATCTTATTAGCAGCCTTATTTCTTTCTTTAATTCTAAGAACAATGTATGCACATAAAAAACCAAATTTAAAAACAGATAAAACAGTCGCAATGAAGAAGTTTTATTCCATCATATTATTAATCTCAATATTTTTAACAATCTTATTTAACAATCCAAACTACACCTACAGTTCTTTGGCAATTGGTATCTTATCTTTAATATTTTTATTTGCAACAGAATATCTAACAAAACAAAAAACAAGAGTAAAATATTATTTATTCGCTTATCTGGCATTAATAGTTTTATTTAAAATAAAGTTTGAGGCAGCATTAGTAACAGATCAGGCATTGTATTATACTTCCGCAATAACCTTGGGGATTTTATCTTTATTGTTTATCTACCTGACTATAAAGCACGATTTCAAACAGGAAAAATCAGATTCCGGATATAGTCTTAACAATGAGATTGAGGAAGATATAAATATAGTAAAGAAAGATTTCAAGAAATTAACAGATGTAGATCATTTATATGAAGCCCTATCAAGAGAAAAAAGCATTAAATTAAGCAAAGTAGCACAGAATTTTAGCATTCCCAGAGAAAAAGCAGAGGAATGGGCTAGGATTTTAGAAGAAGGCGGATTAGCTATACTACATTACCCAGCAATAGGAGAACCTGAATTAAGATGGAAAAGTATAAGATAACTGCAGACGGCATTTTAGCAGATGTAATGATTGACACAAGCACAGCTATAGGATATATGTTAAAAATTCCTGAATTGCCTCCTGCTACTAACGCATTAATGGATAATATAAAAAGAGAATTAATCTCAAGAGTTAATGTTACATTTGCAGAAATCCTAGACCCAAAAGAAATAAACAATCTAAAAAATAAGTTTATAGTAAATGCAGAAGCAATATTAAAAAATAAAGTAAGTGAAATAAGCGAAGATACTAAATCCTTGATTATTGGCCGTTTAGTCCAGGAAACCTTAGGCTTAGGATTAATAGAATTTTTATTAAATGACCCAAATATAGAGGAAGTAGTTATTAATTCAGCCTCAGAGCCGATAAGAGTCTATCATAAAGTATATGGTTGGCTGGAAACAAATGTGCACGTTTCAAGTGAGTCTCAGATATTAAACTATTCAAGTATAATTGCAAGAAGAGTGGGAAGACAAATTTCAACCTTAAATCCATTATTAGATGCTCACTTAGTTACTGGTGACAGGGCAAATGCAGTTCTTTATCCAGTCTCAACAAAAGGCAATACAGTTACAATAAGAAAGTTTTCAAGAGATCCCTGGACTGTAATAGATTTAATTAAAAATAAAACAGGAAACCAAGAAGTTTTTGCTTTAATATGGCTTGCAATAGAATATGAATTAAACATTATTATTTCTGGTGCAACAGCCTCTGGTAAAACCTCATTTTTAAATGCAATTGCCCCTTTTATACCCCCAAATCAAAGAGTGGTTAGTATAGAAGACACATCAGAAATTTTTCTTCCATCTTACTTATACTGGTCGCCTTTAGTTGCAAGAGAATCAAATCAGGAAGGCAAGGGTGCAGTTGAGATGTTAGACTTAATGATAAATTCCTTAAGAATGAGGCCTGACAGGATAATAGTTGGGGAAATAAGAACCAAAGATCAAGCAAGAGTTTTATTTGAAGCAATGCACACAGGCCATTCAGTTTACGCTACCTTACATGCCAGCACAGCATCAGAAACAATACAAAGAATCACAAATCCCCCAATTAATGTTCCAAAAAATATGCTGGAAGTTGTAAACCTGAATGTAGTAATGTTCAGAGACAGAAAAAAAGGCATAAGAAGAATCAGCCAGATTGCAGAATTTATAGTTAATTACGAAAAAGATGGTGTTGCTATAAAGCCGAACTTATTGTATTTATGGAAGCCAGGAAATGATAAAATAGAAATGAGAAACAAGGGAGACAAATTATTTGAAGAAATCATAAGGCATACTGGAATGACAGAAGCTGAAATTAAAAATGATTTAAAAGAAAAAGAGAATTTCTTAAACAGGTTAGTTAAGTCAAATATCAGGGATATTAACAGCTTTGGCAATGCAATTAAGGAATATTATCTAAACAGAAAATAACAAGAAAGACAAGAAAATTATCTTAATCGTTAATAATACGGAAATAAATATAAACGAAATTTCAACAGACAAGATAAAAAGGATAAGATAAAATGCCAAAAAAAACATTAAGTATTGAGGTGAAGCCTGAAATTTTGAGGTGGGTTATAGATAGTGCTGGCTGGAAAGAAGAGGATATATCTAAAAAATTAAAAGTAAGCCAGAATGTATTTGACAGCTGGCTTAAAGGCGAAGCAAACCCGACTTTAAAGCAGTTGGAAGATTTGGCTAAAGTTGTTAAAAGACCTCTTGCTGTATTTTTCCTGCCAGAATCACCAAAAGAGAAACCTCTGCCAAAAGATTATAGGATGCTTCCTGATAAATTAGGAAGATTTGACAGAAAAACAATTTTAGCGATAAGAAGGGCAAGAAGATTACAGAAAGTAAGCAAAGAGCTTTCAGAAAATCTAAATGCAAACTTAAACAAACTTGTTTCAGTAGTTAAACAATCAGAAGACACAAAGAAAATAGCAGAGAAATATAGAGAAGAGTTTAAGTTTGATGAGATGAAACAAAAGAAATTTAAAACTCCCTATGAAGTATTTAATTTTTTGAGAGATACGATTGAAGATAAGAATATTATTGTATTCCAGATTTCTATGCCTGTTGAAGATGCAAGAGGGTTTACATTGGTTGATGATTCTCCTGCGGTTATTGTTGTCAATTCAAAAGACCAGATAGAAGCAAGAATATTCACATTAATGCACGAATTTGGACATGTTCTATTAAATGAAAGCGGAGTAAGTATGCCGGAGAATTCTTTGTTCGTTAAGAATCTTGAGAGTGTTGAGAAATGGTGTAATGATTTCTCATCTGCTTTTTTGCTTCCCGAAACACTAGCGAAAACAGAGTTTAGTCAGAATAAAGATGTTGCTAAACTTTCTAGAGCATATAAAGTAAGCAAAGCAATGCTCTTTTACAATATGTTTAAACTAAACTTTATCTCAAAAGAACAATATAACGCATTTATTGATAAATACATACCAGAAATTCTAAAGCCAAAAGCTAAAGCAGAGAAAAAAGGAGGATTTAGACCTACTGCGGATAAGCAATGTCTAAGTGAAAGAGGACAGAAATTTGTTTCTCTCGTTGTCAATAATGTCGATAAAGGCTTTATTACACACAGCGACGCTTTAGGGTATCTTTCAATTAAATCAAAGAATCTTGATAAAGTGATGAGCAAGGCTAAAAAATGACGACAATAAATTACTACGTAATTGATTCAAGTTCGCTTATAGAGTTGAACAGGCATTACCCTATTGATGTTTTTCCTACACTTTGGAAGTATGTTGGGAAATTGATAGAAAAAGGATATTTAATCTCTCACAAAGAAGTTCTTAAAGAAATATCCATCATGGATGACTCATTAAAAAAATGGGCTAAACAGCAGAAGAAATTCTTTAAAGAGTTAGATGAAAAACAGATGGAAATTGTCAGACAAATTCTAGCAAAATATCCATCATTAGCAAAATCAGATAATGAAACTGCGGCGGCAGATCCATTTGTGATAGCATTAGCAGTAGAGATTGGAAACACAACTCAACAAACATTATTTCAGACGGTAAAAGGCAGAATAATTGTAACTGAAGAAAAGTTAAGAGGCAATAAAGTAAAAATCCCATTCGTATGCAAGGATTATAATATCGAATGTATCAATATAATAGAAATGTGCAGAGTAGAAGGTTGGGAATTTTAAGGTTAAGTTTTCTCGCCCCGTTAGTAATCGTTACGGAATTCCCCCATCGTCGTTTTAATTTAGTTTTTAGAAAATTGCCACCTTCGTTAGCCCCTGAAATTATTGAATAGAACATCGGAATTTAACGAAGTTGAATTTGAGAGCTGGAGCGAGGTAGGCAACCCAGCCGAGCGACCTCCAAAGCTTTAAAAAACAATTAGAAGAAATAATTAATATCTAAATTTAATAAAAAATCATCTTAAAAATGTTTATATATCCTTCTTTATAGATAAATATAAGAACATTTATTAAATTTCAACAAAAAGAGGTCAAAAAGAGATGAGAATACCATTTTTAATACTGCCATGGAGATTAATAGAAAAGCTATCAAATCCCTTTATAGGTATAGGTGAATTATTGGATAATCTCTTTCCATTTCTAAAAGTTCATTTAATACAATCCAAACAAGAAATAAACTCTAAAACATACCTTGCAGCAGTTTTCATTAATATTTTTTTAGTCTTCATACTATTATTGCTGGTAGATATTTTAGTCTTTAAAAAACTAGAAATCAGCCTATATTATTCTTTAATAGCCCCTTTTGTCCTATCAATCTTAATATTTTTTCAACAGATATATTACCCTAAGCTGTTATCATCAAGAAGAATCAAAGGCATAGAAAGAAACCTGCTTCCTGCTCTGAACAGTATCTTAATACAATTAAATGCTGGTGTTCCTGTTTTTAATATTTTAGCCACAATCTCAAATGAAAATTATGGCGAGATCAGCAGGGAAT
The DNA here is from genome assembly GCA_023246445.1 of Candidatus Woesearchaeota archaeon. Lineage (GTDB taxonomy): Archaea > Nanobdellota > Nanobdellia > SCGC-AAA011-G17 > JACQNH01 > JACQNH01. The sequence goes on along the minus strand of JAHFIJ010000018.1, from coordinate 10,866 downwards.
TTAGAATTGCTGTAAAACAGATTAATGCTGGAAAACCTGAAAGCGACGCTATCGAAGAACTAGCTTCTAGAAATCCATCTCAATTCTTCAGAAGAGCTTTATGGCAGTTGTCAAATGGAATAAGAACAGGGACAGACTTGCAGGTTGTTCTAAAAGAAATAATCTCTAGTATTTCAGATGAACAGATTATTCAGATCCAAAAATACGGCTCGCAATTAAATCCTTTAGCAATGTTCTATATGTTAATTGCAGTTATCCTGCCTTCCCTGGGAATCACATTTTTAGTCATCTTATCTTCATTTACATCTCTGGGAAGTTTCGCAACCAAAGTAGCATTCTGGATTTTGTTTGGTTTGTTTATAGTATTGCAGATAATATTCCTGGGTTTAATAAAAACAAAGAGGCCAACACTACTAACATGAAACTGCTAGGTCATTTATACCCAAAAAAAATAAGAGAGCTTTATTCTGGTTTGCTGTCCTATAACAATTTTGGATATAATACAGAAAAGTTTTTAGGTCTAAGTTTAATATTTATAACTTTAATTACTATTTTGCTTTCTTATATAATAAAAACATATCTTGAAATACCAATATACATAAGCTTCATCATAATATTTAGTTTACTCCAGATATACGAATATGTCTTACTAATCTTGCATGCTGATAAGATTGCAACACAGGTTGAAGATATTATGCCGGATGCTCTGCACTTAATAAGCTCTAATCTGCGTTCAGGCTTAACCATTGATCAAGCCCTAATCTTAAGCGCAAGGCCTGAATTTGGGCCATTACAAAAAGAGATATACAAGGTAGGAAAGGATATTACTCTGGGCGTTCCAATAGAAAAAGCCCTAACAGAATTTGGAAGCAAGATAAAATCAGAAAAACTTCAAAAAACCATACAATTAATTATTACCGGCTTAATATCAGGGGGGGAATTGTCAAATCTACTTGAGCAGACAGCTGAAAATCTAAGGCAGCAGAATATAGTAGAGCAGAAAATAAGAAGCTCAGTTGCAATGTATTTCATTTTTATCTTCACAGCAGTTGCAGTTGGAGGCCCAATCCTATTCTCATTAAGCTCATTCCTGATTGAAATTTTAACTAAAGTTCTGGCTGAAGTTGATCTGGCTGAAAATCTTAAAACAGCACTGCCAATATCATTAGGACAGGTTTCATTAACAGCAGATTTCGTGATTTTATTCTCTATCATCTCTTTGGTTACAACTTCCATATTATCTGGTTTAGTTCTGGGCTTAATAGTTAAAGGAAAAGAAAAAGCAGGCACTAAATACATTCCAATTTTAATATTGATAACCGTTGCTATGTTCTACATTGTAAGATATCTGATGGGTAAATTACTCTCAAGCTTATTCTTCTTCTAATCTTAAAAGCAAATATCATTAAAATTAACCACCCTCAAGTTCTTTCAATACATTTTTAAATAACACTTCTTTAATTATCTAATGCCAAAAACAGATAAGATCTCTACTGGAAACTCAAGTTTGGATAAACTAATGGACAATGGCTTTGAAGAGGGCTCTATTAATCTGATTGAAGGCGGTCCAGGAACAGGCAAAACAATTCTAGCGGTTAATTTCTTGTTGGAAGGCATAAAAAAGAGTGAAAATGGGGTTTATGTTACATTTGAAGAAAACGTTAATCAATTAAAAAAACACATAGAATCTTTTAATATAGATTTAAAAAAATTTGAAGGCAAAGTTACAATCCTATCTCAAACCCCAGAGCAATTAAAAAGTCTGGTAGAAAATGGCTCAGGCCCATTAGACAGTTTAATAAGTAAATCCAAAGCAAAAAGATTAGTTATTGATACCATAACGCCTTTCGTTTTAATGGAAAAAGACAAACTATCCAAGATGGAAGCCTGCTCAAGCCTGTTTGGGATGATAAGAGAATGGAATTGCACGGCTTTATTGACAGCAGATCAAGACAATACTGGAGACAATCAAAACGAACATATGTCTAATGTTTTAGAGTATGAAGTGGATTCTATAATTTTGTTACATTCAAGGGAAATCAACAACACAAGAAAGAGATTCTTAGAAATTTTAAAAATAAGGGGCTCTAAAACCCCCGATAAATTGTTTCCAATACAAATTACTGAAAAAGGCATTGTTTTTATTTAATTATGTATACTATTAGATACAATAAATCTATAGCTTCTCCATCTGAACTCTAAAGGCATCTTCCTGAATTTCCTGGTTAAGCTTTATTATTCCAACTAACAGCACTATAGCAAACAATGGGATTAATACTAGTTTAGAAGCTAATACTAAATACTCCGGGGATAATTGTATTGATTCTAAAGAAGTTGTTAATGATGGAAATTTAACAGATAATTCTTTTATGAAATCAAATATTAAGGAAATAAAATAAAGAAATATTCCTAACTTAAACAATCTCAAGTCATAAGAAACACTTGAAGATATTTTATTAAATACTATCAATCCTATTAAACTTAAAATAAAAGTTATAGCTAATATTATTAATGCTATCATAATTCAACCTCCTTCTCTAATCTTTTAATCCTTTCATCTTTGGCCTCAACCTCTCTTTTCAATATAGATACTTCCCCTTCTAATTTATCTATCTTGCCTTCCATTTCATTAATTTCAGCCTTTTCTTTCTGTAATTTTTTATTTTCTTTCTCAACAGCATATTTCAATTCATTTAGCTCTTTTTCTTTTGCTTTAAAATTATCTTCTTTTATTTTCAATTCTTTCTTCTTATCTTCTAATCTGCGCATTTCCTTGTCTATATTTCCTAATTGATCTTCTCTCTTGGTTAAATCATCTTCTTTTATATCCAATAATTTCTTATCTTCCTTTATTTTTAATTTAGTTTCTTCCAGAGTTTTTAATTTCATCTCAGCCATTTCAATCTTTTTATCAGCCTCTTTTTCCTTTTCAACAATATCTTTCTGCTTATTTTCCAGCTGGATTGACAATTTCTTTAATTCCTTGTCTAAATTTTTTATTTTTTCTTTTTCTGGCTTAAATTTTGACTTTTCTCTGTCAAAACTTTTCTTTAAAATATCCGATTCCTGCTCCTTTTTCTTTAATTCCTTGTCTTTGCTGAAAGATTTCTTGTTAAATTCTTTCTCTTTCTTGTCTAATTCCAATACTAAATTCTTAAATATTAAATATCTTCTTTTCAACTCTCTTTTAGCCTCTTCAATCTTCTCAATTTCAATTTTCTCCAAATCCTCAACACTCAACTCATTAGTATTAATATCAAATATATTCTTTTCTTTGACATCTTTCAAAATTTCCTTTTTATCTGTTTTTGCTCTTGAAAATAGCTCTTTCTCAACCCTTATTTTAGGATACTTTATACTAAACACCAAAAATAATATAAACATTATTAATTCCAGGATTAATCTTATAATCCCTCTGAAATTTGAAACATCAGGTAAAAATTCTAAAGCCCTTAAAGCAACAGGGAAGAATAATAACAGCAATATACCCAACACTCTAAATAACCTCTCATCTAAAGCAGATCTGAGTTTATACCACAAAATAATAGCCATTAATAAGATTATAGAAGCTAATACTAATTGCAGATTTGATAATATCTCTATTCCCCCCATAAAACAACCTCTATTCTGGAGATTTATAAAAGTTTCGTTTAGCAACCACTCTAAAGTGATTTCAAAAATAGGGTTAATAACCCCTAAAACTTGCTCTTAAGCCATGTATAGTATAAGTTAGGCGAAATAAATTTTTGGGCTCAGGCAAAGATAGTCTCTCCTTTAGCTCGAAATTTATAGGTGGCACTTTTCAATAAATTAATAAACTACAGCCTCATTTATTTGATAATGGGAGAGTGTTGTGTTTGTAGAAAGAAAATAGGACTTTTTGGTAAGAAAAGACAAGTTAGCGAAAAAGAATTCTGCCATGAAGACTGTTGGTTCGAAACAAAAACTGGAAAAGTTTATCTTTCAACGATAAATGCCAGAGCACATTTTATTAATAAGAAAGATAAAGAAGCATTAAAAGAAATAGACAAAGGTCTTTCACTACAAGAGAATAATCTTGACTTATTAGCATTGAAAGCCGGTATTTTAGGAAATCAAGGAAAACCAAAAGAATCGCTTGATTATGCGAAAAGAGCTTATGAACGATTCGAACAATTATACGGAAAGGGATTTATTAAAAAACAATTAGAGAAAACTCGGAGTGAAGAAATAAGTCAAGATTGGATTATGCAAAACAATCATCTTGCAGATGAATATGGAAACATCTTACGAGCTCTAGCATTAAATTATCTGGCTTTGAAACAATACGAAAAAGCAATACCTCATCTTAAAGAAGAAATTGAAATATACCCTGATTTTATAGAAGCATTTGATGATTTGGCAAAATGTTATTATCAATTAAAGAAATTCAAAGAAGCAGAGTTCTTTTTCAAAAAATCTCTTGAATTAGAGGGCTGTCCTAAAGAAATCATTGAAAGGGAAGCAAAGAAAAATTTTGCTAAAAAATCAAAATGAAAAAATTAGATAAAAAAGATATATTAACTATATTTGAGGCAATCTGTAAAATTCCAGGAAAATATTTTATAGCCGGACTATTCTTATTTTATATTTGGCAATCAATGAAGGATTGGAATCCTTATGCGAGTATTGTCTTAGTTTTTTCGATAATTTTCTTTATTTTAGAAGCTGTTGCTCTATTCGCCGCAGGTAGAAGGTTGATTCTGAAACTGATAAGTTTATTTAATAGATAAAAACACCACCTAATGACGACTAAAAACGAGCCATCTCCCCAAAATTTACTCTGCGGATTTTTCGAAGAAAAATCCTTGCCACATTGCGCTCTCCCCTTCAGTCGTCGGGGGGCATAATAAGAATTCAACTATTCAGCAGTAAACTCTTCATCAGTAATCTTTATCTCATCATCACTTTTTACAATACCTCTAAGCTTTAAATATTCCTTAGCTAAAATCCATAATATTAATCCTAAACTCTTTTTCCCCTTATTATTGCAGGGTATAACCAAATCAATAAGGTTGGTCTCATTATTAGTATCGCATAAGGCAATTATTGGTATCCCCATCTTAAAAGCATCATTCATAGCATTTCTATCAGGTATTGGGTCTATGACAAATAACACCCTAGTTTCAAAAAAATCTTCTAAACTTGTATTTGTTAAAACCCCTGGGGGATATCTTCCTGGAAAACCCCTTATATTAGTTAATCTCTGAAATAATTTAACTGCCTTCCAGCCATTCTCCCTTCTGCAAACAATTAAAATTTCCTCAGGCTTATATCTTGATAAGAATTTAGCAGCAATTCCTAATCTTCTGTCAATCTCCTGAACATTCAAAACACTTAATCCATCAGGTCTTGTTTTATATATAAAAGGCTCCATATAAGCAGTTCTAAACTTTGTTCCTATGTGTATGCCAACTTTTAAGTATTTGTCTATCGCCACTATTAAATTCTCTTGTTCTGACATAATTTAAATAACAAAAAGATGATTTATAAAGTTAACGAAGAGGGTTTTATTGTATAAGACAAAAGAAATCAATATAAATAATAACCTTTTCATAGATATTAAAGTATTAATTGATTATTTCAGGGAAGAAGAAAGAGGGAATTATGGTGTTGTTATAATATATAACCGAAAGGTTTAAATATCCATTTTTTGTTATATTAACTAACATGATAGCAAAAGAACAGGTATTGACGTTTAAAAAATCTGCTGATAAAGTATTTGAAGACAAGGACTATACTTCAGCTACAATTCTTTATTTTAAAGCCTGGTTTGCTTTACAGGATTTAATTCTTTTTCAAAAGACCGGTAAGGTCCCAAAGGATCATAGTGAAAGATTTAGGTTACTTGAGAAAGTATTCCCCAAAATTTACGAAAAACTAAATACAGAATTTTTAACGTATAGAGAAACTTATTCGAGGATTTTGGATAAGGCAACTTGTGATAGAATAAGGAGGATAGTTGAGGATGAAATCTCTTTTTACTTGTCTCAGAAAGCTAGTTAAACCTTTTTTTAAAGGATACAAAGACGAGATTCTTGATATTTTACTATTTGGTTCAGTGATTCGAGGTAAAGAAAACCCAAATGACACCGATATATTATTGATTTTTACCGATAAAGTTAACATGAATATCGTTTCTGAACTTCAAAAGTTATTATCCATGAAAATAAAGAACATTTCTGTTATTCCTGTAACCAAAAAGATTTATAAGACCCCAACATTTCTTGCAAGAGAGGGAATTCTTTTTGAGGGATATAGCTTAATAAACAAAAATTTTATTGCTAGCGATTTTGGATATTCTTCATTTGGACTTTTTATAACCTCCACAAAAAAATTTACAAATGTAGAAAGAACAAGGTATTATTATGCACTAAATGGGCGGAGAAGTTTAAAAGGAGAATTGAAAGTTTTAAATGGAATAAGGCTTTCTAATGATTTAATTGCGATTCCACTCAAGAATATCGAAAGAGCGAGGGCTTTCTTTGAACATTGGAAACTAGACTATCAGTATGTTCCTATATTAATCCCTATTAGACTTGGAAGGGCAGAAATCTTAGGGAAAGTAAAGGTTGGGTGATCTGTAATTAACCTAAAACAAAAAGAAATCAATATAAATAACCAATTCTTTAAATTTGATATGGTAGATATACTAGTATTAGTAAATTATTTCAAAGAAGGCAAAAAAAAAGGCTTTAGTTCTCAACAATTGCATAAGAGTTTAATTCAGCAGGGGTATAATATAGAAGATATACAAAAAGCCTTTTCTCTAAGTGAAGAAAATCCTACTGAAACAATGTTTAAAGATGTTAAGCTTCAGCCCGATATTTCTTTAAAACCTAAAAGCCATAATCCCTTGATTTTCATTGTTGGCTTTATTTTAGTTATAATTTTAATTATTGCCTTGGTTTTTATTAGGTTTAATGATTCAAGATACAATGGTTATAGTGAAGATTTAAATATATTGCCAGAAGATAATACTGATAATTTACCACCAGAAATAATTGATAGCGAAACTGAAGATAATACTGAGCTTCCTCCTGGAATAGAAAGTGAAACTGAAGATAATAATGAATTGCCGCCTGAACCTCCAAATTTACCAGAAAACTAAGTTATAACTGAAGAAATAATAAAAAAAGATTTTGAATTTAGCGAAGAAAGTTTTTATTTTAAACAGATCATCCTATGCATCTCATTTTACATTCACCATAAGGTTCACCAGTAGTTGTTAGTGACCACACCCCATTACCATCTACGTTGACGTCTTGAGTAACCTCACACCTAAACCATCCTGCTTCACTACCATGATTTCCAGATTTTGTCAAAAAACAAACTTCCCATTCTGAAGTTAAAAAATCACTTTTACATTCTTTCGCATCTTGACCAACAAGATTTCCAATATCACAAGTAAACACACTAGAAACTTCCAATTTATCCCCCTTTACAGTAAGATCGTCTGCAACCCATAAATCCCCTACAGCTAAATTCTGATAAACACCACCAGAACCAGTTGTAAAATAAACCCAATTACTTTGTGCTGCATCATTGGTCCATCTACCAAGTCGCCAAGTAATACTTCCATCAGTCCAGGCAATTCCTTTACTTCCTATTACACTTAAATCATTAGCAGGAGAATCTGTTCCAATTCCAACCCTACCATCCTTAGTAATGACCATACGTTTTTTATTAATAGAATCCCCCGAAGCTTTTGTAAAAAAACTTATACTTTTATCTGCTGTATCAGAAATAATTGAAATCCCGTTAGCCTCAGTGCCAAACTTACCAGTTGCTTGTGCACCTACAATGCTAATAAACAAAGAGGAAATAGACCCATCACCAATCTGAAGTTTATCTTGAGGAGTTGTAGTCCCGATTCCAACCTTTCCACTTACAATAAGATCTCCATTAATATTATTGCTAAGACCAGCTGCTGCACTTGTTTGTATTGTCCCATCAGGAAATTTAAAACCGCCTGTAGTTGATTCTACTATACCACCAACAGATAATTTTTGTCCGGGTGCAGCAATTCCAATCCCAACCTTTCCAGAAAAACCATAGATACTATTTGCATCACCACCAAAAATCCCGGCTGTTATCTCAGAAGCAGGATGAGAAACGCCCGCAGTTTGAGCATAAGCAAATATAGAGAGTATAACTGCTAAAGAAGTAAATAAAATAATCGCAATTTTTCTGGAATTCTTAATCATTTTTTACACCCTTTTTTAAATTAACTTATATAAAGCTATAAATTCTATATTTATATATCTTTTGGTCAATTTTTCTAAAATTTTATTTATTATCAGTTTCAGCACTTTTCTGTCTTAAGCATTCTACGTCAATAAAATTAACAGTCTTATTTTCTTTCCAAACAGAAACTGGCTTGCATGATTCACTTTGCTTGATCATCTCATCAACAACCTGCTGATATCCAAATAAAGACCCTAATCTAAAGCTATTCTCTTTAACATTATTAATCTTAATAGCCGCTATATAAATTAAAGCTGCAACCAACAATATTAACAAAACATAAATAATAATTTTTTCTTTTTTAGATTTCTCTTCCATTTTTGTTATCTGCTTCTATCTAATTATAAATCTTTCGAAAAATAAATTTAAAAAAAAGAAATAAAAGAATGTATTATGTTTACACTCTCTTCTTAACTTCTTTTAGCAATCCTTCAGCTTCTTTCTTGAATCCCAATCCAAAGCCAATCCCTAATGCTAAAGCAATTCCTACAGCTAATGAGCCTACTATTATTAACACTAAATTTTCTAATAGACCTATCTGTGGAATAACTAGTTTAAGTCCAACAATTACAAAGATAACTACTAATATTCCTTTTAGCACCTTTGCTGTAAATCTTACACTTGCTAATTCAGTTGCTCTGTCAATTCTGGATTCTACAAAATGAGACAATCCAATGCCCACTATCATGACAGCAGCAGCCAACAAAACATTTGGCAACCATAAAGTAAACCTTGTTAGAAGATTAGCAATCGCATCAAACTTAACCAAAGCAACAGCCTGAGTTAGGAAAACAATAAATGTAAACCATTTTACAAATTCTCCTACCATCAAAGATGCATGCACTCTCCTCTTGGTTATCTGCTCTCTTTCAATCCATCTGTCAAATCCTAATCTTAATAATATAACTTTGCTTACATGTCCTAATGCTAAGCCTACAAAATAACCTACTATTAATACTACTATAGCTCCTATTAAATATGGAATCTGTCCAACTATAGAATCAAATATTCTTACGATAGGACTTACTATCGCCGCTCCTGTTTGTGAAAATACTTCGTTTATAGCCAATTTACCCACCTCCTTTTATTTATTGGGTTACAAATATGAAATATCCTCGCTTTAAAAAAGTTTATAACCACTTTAGAATTTACACATTGATTCTTACTTTCAAGTAGTTTAATAAGAAATTAGGCCTTTTTCTATTCTCACAAGCTCTTTTAACTTAATAGCTCTCTCTTTTCCATAAATTCCAAATTTTACATAATCAGATTGAAAGCCAAATGCCAGTTGTGCAATTGTTGAGTCTAAAGTCTCTCCTGACCTATGTGAGAAAACAATTTGAACATTATTATCTCTTGCAATATTAATAGATTCCTTCATTGTTAATAATGAACCTATCTGATTTGGCTTTATAATAACCGCATTTATAGAATCATTCTGCACAGCCTTTTTAATCTGAAAGGGATTTGTTGAAGTTAAATCATCGCCAACAATTAAGCATTTATTTTTAACTAATTTTTTAAGCTTGGAAAAAGATTCAAAATCGTTCTCCTGAAATGGGTCCTCTATATATTTTATATTAAAATCCTCTGCTAAAGAAGCCAAAAAGTGCATCTGCTCATACAAGCTAAAAGATTTCTCTTTCTTCTCTTTTGAAAAATTTTTATAAACATAATTGCCCTTCTTAAATAATTGGTTTGCTGCAACATCTATTCCTATCTCTAATTTAACATCCAACTCTTCCCTAATCTTTAATATTATCCCCCGTAAAAACTCAAAGACTTCTAAACAACTCATTTTAGGGACAAAAGCATTCTCAGCATCTCTTCTTTCTGTCTTCAATTTATCCCCTATTAATCTGTAAGCTCTTAAGTTAGCATGAAATCCCTCTTCAAAAGAATCAGTCCTAGGTATTAACAAAAATTCCTGTATATCCTGAACATCGTTTGCCTTTATATGTGCTCCCCCGCCAATGCAGTTGCCCAATTGAAAAGGTAATTTGTAGGCATTTTTATTTATTAATTTCCACACATTATTATCAATAGCTTTTAAAGAGGCCATCTCCAAAGCCACTAAAGCGCTGTGTCCTAATAATTTTGTATCGAACCTTTCTTCAATCAGCTCTAAATCCTCAAAAGTCTCTAATTTTAATCCTTTTAATTTTAATGCTAACTCATTATTTATTTTATTAACAACAAAGCCAATGCCATGCTCAGGATAAGAGATTGCTTCCTTAGAGCTTCTCGATATTCCATAACCTATAGAAGCAGTATTGTTATTAACAGAAACTTCTATGCATTCATTCCCATTAGAATCCAAAATGCTTTTAGTCTTCACTTCTTTTATAATCATAGGAATTTATTAAATTTTAACATTAAAAAGGTTATGTATGCTAAAAGTATTTATAAAATCCGTTAAATTATATACTATAGATTATCAGAACATCTTGGCTGGCACAAAAAGAACAATAAAATTTTTAGTAGTAACTGGTTAGCTACTTAGGGTTTGCCTAAGTAAGCTATATGTATTTAGCCCTCTTAATCTCCATGTGGCTAATACTGACATTATGATCCCCATTACCATTGCACCTTTTTCTGTCC